>JAPDPQ010000005.1 GCA_034506395.1 candidate division KSB1 bacterium
CATAAACAAAACCATTCTTCGTGCCAAAGAACACCGCACCATCTTTTTCCATTGGCATCGAAGGGGCAATATCATAGCCATAGTTACATGATGTTGCCCAAATCAACCGCGGAACTTCGGAGTGCGATGAAAAAGCCAGCAATGTATCCTCCATGCAACGGGCATAAATCCTTTCACCATCTTGCGAGATGCCAATGGACTCACGTACCTTATGCATGCCAGTTCGCCAGATCGTCTCTCCGGAGTTGACATTTATTGCCGTAATAAATCGATCTGGGGCAACGATAAAGACTTTCCCCTCGGCAGCCACAGGCCAGCAGGCGGCTGGCGAATATAATCGTCCTGGATTGCCATTGCACCACTTCCATGCCAGTGAACCATCGCGGCGATTCAAAGCGTACAAGTAAGTGTCCCAAGCACCAAAAATCACTTTATCCTGATAAATTAGCGGCCGCGTTTCAACAAACCCAATCACGCCAGAGAATTCCCAAAGGAGCCCTCCATTATCCAAATCAATGGCGCGAAAGTGACCATCGCTCGACCCAATGTAAACCATATCATTATAGATTTGCGGCGCCGCGACAATTGGTGCTCCAGTAGGAAATTGCCACAGCAATCGACCATTTTTTGCATTCAAACAATAGATAGCTCCGTCTGTGCCTGCAAAAATTACCCGTTCTTGGTCTGCCGCTGGTGAAGATAATATACTCCCTTTTACCCGAAGATCCCACAACTTTTTTCCATTTCGGATCGATAATCCATAAATCATGCCCGCACGGTTACCGACAATTACTTTGTCTTCCCAGACGCATGGGGAAGCAGTGATACTATATCCCGTGTCGACCAACCATCTGATTTTAACTATTGGATAATTTTGATTGATTGAGAAATCTGGACGATTGAATTTATCTGGATTGGAATCCATTTTGGATCGCTGAAGGGATAATTTATGCCAAGGATCAATTACGAAGCATGGCACATTGGGCATGGAGTTATTTGGAGGCTGATTCTCATTTGAGATCAAATTTGGCGCGGCGAATCGCTCGCAAAAAAACATACTGTCATTTCTCACGGTAACGATGTTGTATCCTCCAAAAGGACGATTGCCTTGCAGAGCCGAACGGCCCATGACGCCAGAGATACCTTCCAAATCATAAATTTTATTTCGATGACCATGTCCAAAAAGAATAGCTTTAGTTTGATAATTTCGCACCCGATCGAGGAATTCATACCAGTTATCCACAGATGTGTCAATCGGATAATGGGTAACAAAAATAAGTGGCTGCCATGGATTCGGCAAATTGACCAATAGCGAATCCAGCCAGCGCAGGTCTTCTGGCGAAAAATGACCATCGCCCATGCGCATCAGTGGTCCCTGATGCATGCCAATGAAACGGTAGCCCTTATACTCAAACTGAAATTTATCGTCTCCCCAAATTTCACTGAACTTCGTGCATCCCGATTCTGACCATTTCGTGTCGTGATTGCCTGGAATGATGTAATAAGGCTTATTGAGACTGTCCAAAATGGTTTTAGCTAATTCTAGCTCGCGATTGCTACCCATCTCCGTAATATCGCCGGACAAAATAACGAATTCGATGTCATCGATGCCGTTCATGTCCCGAACCGCTGCGCGCAAATCTTCAGCGCCAGTTGATGATCCCACATGCGTATCGCTTAACCAAGCAAAACAAATTGAGCTATTCTGCGGCAATAAAGCAGAAGGGTAGCAAAAGAGGAAGACAAGACAAAGGAAAATCACGCTACAATATTTCATTTTGATTTTTTAATAGGTTTCTGTAAGGCGCTAATGGGCGGAAACAACCCAACGGATTTTTCCTCACGGATGATAAAACCACCTCAGATCTCCCCATCTGTGGTCGTCCTATCATCCGTGGGGAATTTCATCAAAATCACAAAAACAATTCTGTGACCTTTCACTTCTCTGACCAAAATTCATCATCCGCGGGAACTTCTCCCTTGAACCCCAATTGATTCTACCCCACAGATTATAAAACCACCGCAGATTTCCTATCCGTGGTAGTCCTATCATCCGCGGGGAATTTCATCAAAATCACAAAAACAATTCTGTGACCTTTCACTTCTCTGACCAAAATTCATCATCCGCGAGAACATCTCCCTTGAACCCCAATTGATTCTACCCCACAGATCAAAAAACCACCACGGATCGTCTTATCCGCGGCTGTCCTATCATCCGCGGGGAATTTCATCAAAATCACAAAAGCAATTCTACGACCTTCTATTTCTGTATCCAACAGATTAAAACTGCCCCACAGAAGATAAAACCACCTCAGATATTTCTATCTGTGGTCGTTTTATCATCCGCGCGGAATTTGCGGTCAGCTTGAAGTATTCGAGCGACCAGTGGAGCAAAAACATCAGCGCAACAGTAGCATTCGCTTCGTTTCATTAAAAGATCCAGCGATAATTTTATAGAGATAAATTCCGCTGGCTACATCTTTGCCTCGATCGTCCTTACCATCCCAAATAACCCGATAGGATCCGACTAACTGTTTTGAATCAACGAGCAACCGAACGCGCTGGCCGAGTAGATCAAAAATCTCAAGCCGCACTGGTTGGGCTTCTCCTGAAATTTGATATTCGATGGTCGTTTCCGAATTGAAGGGATTGGGGTAATTCTGCAACAGGGTAAATTGTCGCGGCAATTGGATGTATGGTTCGTCAACTGAAACCGCGACTTTTTTCACGATTCTCAAATCATCAAAATAGAGCGTGCCAACAGTTGGACTGCCGGGATTATAAGTGAATTGAAGGCTTTCCAATCGCAACGTTCCATCCAGATTGCCATCTCCCAGCCATGTTCCTGTGCCGTCCTTGCTCATATCCCAGGAGACCAACTTCCAGCCAAGCCAGTCTATGGTGATCCACGGACTCACTTCGTGATTGGCCGCTGCCAGATTGGGATATTTATCATCCACGCAGAATCGGAATTGATTGCCACTGCCATCACCAAACACATAAGCTTGCAAAATATAGTCGCTATTGAACAACACGGTTTTAGCTGGAGCGCTATCGGCAATATAAAGTCGAATGAGCCACGAGCTGACATTCACATCCCAGCCATAGTTAACTTGCAGCGAAGTGGTGCTCTGGGTTAATAGATTGACAATGACCTTATTCTCTCCGCGACTGGTCTTTTCCGTTAAAATGCCAGCAGTACTTCCACTCTGCTGCGGAGCCCACCAATTCACCATCAGGTTCGACTCAAAATTATCGATAGACGTGACGCTAAAATCGGCATCGATTGTCCTGAAGCTATAGGATTTAGCCGAGGTAACTGTATTTCCCCAGGCGTCAGAGAAACCAGGAGCAATCCGAGTAACATACACTTCGTTAGGAAATAACTTTTGCGCTGGGAAAAAGCAGAACACACTTTGATTATTGATCACATAATGCTGAAGCTGGCCAGACACGTACGTATGGTCCTGAAAGCGCTCCAGCCGAATCTTATCGGAAGAAATCGAGGACGAATCGATCACTTCATCATAGGTGATATTGACAATCGGCCAGCGCTCCACGTTATTTGAGCTCGAAGGAGGATAAATTGAAACGATCTTAGGCGGCGACATATCTGGAGGGCCGGTTCGAAATTGCAACACAAAATCATCTCCGCCAATGCCATCTTTATTGCCATCAAATAAATGACCATAAAAATCCGTCGCATTCCCAGAGATGGTGATTGAGTAATCGAAAAGAAATCGAAGGCTATCTGGTCGAAAGATCAGCTTTCGATCGTCATTTTGCCAAATGAATTTTCCAGTGGCTGGAGGGTCGATCAAGAAGCTTGCTTCCACCTTAGCGCGATTCATCTTGCGACTGAAATTGAAAATGATGTCGTTCCAAGCTGGGACATTGATCGCGCCATTAGCCGGTGTGGTCGAGACCAGGTAAGGCGGCTTTTTGGAAATCAATTTCACATCCTTGAATGTGAAAAACGTGTCGACAGGCGTCACGGTCAGCGTATCGCTGTAATAGCCCTCCGCCTCGATGATCATCTCCAATGCACCAGCAGATAAATCCTCCAAATAATAAAATCCATTATGAAGCTGATCCGGATCATTGCTATATTTGTAAAAAAGCGATTGGTATGAATCGGTCACATACGTTTTTCCATCAATTGTAACCCGAGCGCCGTTGATTGGGACGCCAGTTTCATTGTCCGTTATGATACCTGTGACAATCCGCTCCGCTGGCCTAGGGATGTCATGAAATTTGAGGATCGACCAATAGAAAGTTTTCGCTTCGAGCTTTTTCCATTCGGCATTCATATTCAACTGATTCTGCCGCGGATTGGTATGAAAACCAGCTTCGCTCAACTCAGAGGGCATATTGCTCATGCGATTCACATGCAAATAGGGTCCAGGCCAACTCGGAGAGCAAGCGCCAGTATAAGCATAAAAGGTACAATCTCCTATTGAACCGCGGGTATTGGTGCGCATGCCTTGGGTTAAGAGAACCACCATAATATCAGCCATGGCCTTGCCGCCATTCGGGACTTTCTCGGCTTTGTTGTAATATTGGCCCCACAATAGCAAGGTGCTGTTGTACTCTGGGCTACCTGCATCGCTGTGGATGGAATGAAACCAAGCTGCACCCACGCTGTTGGCATAATCGGTTCGCTGGCTTAACGACACAATCTGCTGATCATTTGTACGAGAAATATAAACAGTATCGATATCAGTGGTCTCCAGTAGCATCTCGCGCAATGCCAGCCCAACCCCCAAGTTCTTTTCCGCCTCAGAATAATTATAAATTCCCATGTTCTCTTTCTGGCTATGACCAGGATCGAGAAAAATATTCCAGCCCGCCAAACCAGTTACCTGGCTAAAGCATGGACCACTCAAAAACAAAATGACTAATACAGCTTTTATAAAAAATCTCATATTTTTTCCTTTCGAAATTAGCTCATTACCCGCGCTCCAGCTTCCTCATCCTCACAAAGCTGCTCCATTGATCATTGATAACTGGTTACTGCTCACAAATCGCTTTTTATTGATCAATCCTTAGTCAGTTCTACCACATAAATCGCCCCCTCATTCAGCACATCGAAAACGATCTTTTTTCCATCAGGGGACCAATGCGGATTCATCTCCAATTTGTCTTCTGGAAATACCAATCTACTTTTACCAGTTCCATCTGTTTTTATGATATAAAGATCAGAGGAGAGGTAACGGTATCCGTCGTCATTGGTGACCATGTAAATCAGATGTTGGCTATCAGGCGACCATTGAGGACGATGCCCACGGCCGAGATCGTTGAGGTCGGTTCCATCGATCCTCATGACATACATATTCCCCCCCATGATTTCGAATGCCACGCGGGACCGATCGGGGGAGAGGGACAGGTTAATGCAACGCTCCCCTTTGATCGGCTCATAAACTTGGTAATCCTTGGCAGCAGGATTGCCGATCGCGATTTGATCATCCTTTAAAAATGCAGAAACTGCCGGGATAGCGCTTTTTTGTAGTGCTGTTGCTCGCTTGCCCGAATCATACACTTCTAACTTGCCTCGCCCATACATATAAATCTTTTCATCCCCAGCGCCCCAGTGCGGTAAACCAGGCATTAGCGTGCGAAAATTGGTGATAAAGCGCGATTCACCACGCTCCAGATCAAACACCTTAACGGCATTGAATCGATACCACTTCTCAAATTTTGCCACCCGGGTGACGATGGCCTTCGAGTCCGAAGACCACTCAAATCCAAAGCCAGCAGCGGGTTCATCTGATATTTCTTTTGCCCCACTGCCATCGGCATTCATGATCCATAACCCTTGATAGTTGGAAGTAGTAAAGGCAATTTTTGTCCCATCAGGGGAAAACACTGGATGCATGAAATAGAGCCCATCTCCCCCAATAAGTTTGATAGGATTTCCAGCCTTCCACGGCTGAGCTGAGGCTGGCAAATTAAGAATGATGCTCAAAATTAGCAGCAATAGTATTTGTCGCATAAATTAGCTCCATTGATTGAATGAATAGAGTCATCAAGTTGACTTAATGACGTTTGGTTGAGCAACGGATTAATCCCAACGGATGATAAAACCACCATACATCTCTCTATCCGCGGCTGTTCTATCATCCGGGGGAATTCCATCAAAATCTCAAAAGCAATTTTGTGACCCTTAACTTCTGTGACCAGATATCATCATCTGCAGGTACATCTCTCTTGCCCCCAATGAATCAAAACAACCCCTCGGATGATAAAACCATCACGGATTTTCTTATCCCCGGCGGTTTTATTATCCGAAGATAAAGCAAGCTAAAATTCATCAAAATTCCATGATCTTTTATCCTTATAGGCAGATCACTAACAACTGGAAACTCGGTGAACAAAAAAAATCATTAACCACAAAAATCGAACAACCATTGAAATATGAATTCAATTAATTATTCAAAGAAACCTGTTTCTTAATCTCAATGGTTGCTTCCCACTCGGATGATAAAACCATCACCGATCTTTCTATCCGCGATCGTCCTATCATCCGCGAGGAATCTCATCAAAATCCCAAAAGCAATTCTGTAACTCTTCATTTCTGTCACCAAAATCATCATCCGCGATTGTCCTATCATCCGTGGGGAATTCCATCAAAATCTCAAAAGCAATTCTGTAACCCTTCATTTCTGTCACCAAAATCATCATCCGCGATTGTCCTATCATCCGTGGGGAATTCCATCAAAATCTCAAAAGCAATTCTGTAACCCTTCATTTCTGTGACCAAAAATTATTTCTCTACAAAAGCAGATCAATCGCCTATTTGACGACCATCAATTTTTTCACCGAGGAAAATTCCCCGGTGCTCAATTGATAAAGATAAATCCCCGATGCCAGATTATTCGCATCCCAGTTTACGGAATAGATTCCAGGCGGAAGGCTTTCATCTACCAGTTTAGCGATCTCTTGGCCCAATACATTCAAAATCCGCAATTGCACTTTTGTCTCCTTTGGTATGGCATAACGGATCGTAGTATTGGCATTGAACGGATTGGGATAATTTTGCTCCAAACAAAACGAGTTTGGCTTTTGAAATCCACCATCTGAAATAGAGGAAGTTGGAGTCGCCAATGAAAACTTGATCGCATCTGCACGCAGCACCGCATTAGGATTGGTATTTTTCCCAGTGTCTATCACCCTGACTTCGATTTTATAATTTGCAGGAAGATGATATCTCCCTAATAGCACCCAAGATCCGCTGCCCTGGTTCTGGTTAATGATGATGGAATCGACAATCACATTCTGGATTCTCAACACATAAGCTGCATGATTGGACGCGTTGACCGTGGTCGGGACAATCTCAAAAATATCATAATAGCCTGACCTGCTCACCTGAGTTTGAAACGACGCCCAGGCGAGCGGAGTCTGATTGAGCCAGGCATAGCGACTCGACGGTCCATACGCTTGAGCCACACTGGTAGCCCATTTGCCAAATTCACGATAACTCGACGAGTCATCATTATCAACGACTATAAAAAAGGATTCTACTTTGGCCGTCACCACTACAGACAAAAAGGGTTGATGCGGATCATCACTATGAATGACCAGCGTATCGATCACTTTGCCAGTATTTCTTGAATAAAATCGCAACGGCAGAGAGACAGAACTCATCCTAGCCACTTCAACAGGAAATGTTGCGCTTGTTGTCACGAAGTGATGTTTCGAAATACAATCTAAAATGGTCAAACTTTGATAGCCACGATTGGTGATCTTTAGATTCCAGTTGAATGGGACATCTTGGCTCAAAGCTCCCAAATTGATAAAATTTTGATCAACTGCCAGGTCCCGTTCCCGAACCAGGGCTGAAAATTTCGCCACATCGGCGGCCACGACTTTGCCCGGCTGTTGGCTGCCAACTGCCACCAACTCCAGATAATTATGTACACCCTCCTCAAGATAAGCTGTAGCCACATAAACCCAGTCCATATAGGTCAGCGGCTGATTGAACAAAATAGTATCGACTGGTTGATCATTGGCGTAGATTCGATATATCAGACGATTGGCGGGATTTTCAATTTTGGGAACCTGAACGAAAATGTTATAGAAGCCAGATTGAGGGATATCGGGAATCCATTGGACGCGAACCGTGTCATTTGCTGTCACCGTGACAATTTGCGCATCCGAACCCCACGCGCAATTCGATGACGGGCCCCAATTGCCAGATGCCATCACAAAGCCGCGATCCCGATTGTCCACAAAAATATCATCGGGCAAATATTGGATAAATTTCATCGACTGGTTTCCAACCGTATCGCACACTGCCACGCCCACTTTGGCCAGCAGATTCTTCGCTACTGGCTCGATGGTCTGCCACTGATTCTGCCCAATCCTCTGGCAAGGCATGATGAAATAGCGTTCATAAATATCCTTGGCAGCGACAAACGGCTGCTGCTGAAAAATCGGTTCATCAGTGGTAATAACGAACGCAACATCGTTCCCAAGCGGTCGTTCCTCAATTGTTAGCTTTGGGGCTTCCTGATCAGCGGTCTTCAGCCAACGCTGCATCGCTTCGATGGCTGTGCAATAATAAAATTTGACATCAGGATAAATGCCGGCCAAATGGTGAGCGACGCTATCGATCTTTTGGATATTGGTCAGGAAATCGGTCTCTGGCAGATGGCCCCAGATACAAGCTACTTGATCGATACCCGCATGGGCCTGTTTGAAAATCTCATGCAGATATCCCCGAGAGCGCGTAGTGCTCAAATGCGCTGAACGAACATTCCAGCCGCGACAGCTTCCCGGTCGCTGATAGTTTTCAGGAGACGGATGAAACGGGATCCACTCCGCTGGCGCCTGGGACCAATCGTAATTATTATCCAGCGGCTCAGTGACATCGACGCCATGCACGGGATAATCATTGTGCATACTGTATGGCAGCAACTGATCGAGATAATTCTGCCAATCGTTATCCATAAAATGCCAGCCACTCCGGAAGGAGACCGGGAACACCTTTTCTTCCAGCAGCAACTGGCAAAGGGTACAATCAAAATCATCTTTGCATTCGACAAACGTCCGCGTCTGGTTCCAGTACCAGATGCCATCGTTATTGTAATCGGTCCAACCAAAGGTATGATAGTGCAGTGACAGCTCGTCCCCGAGCTGGTGCACGGCATGGCCATGATACTTTTGCATCAGATACATGGTCATGATATTAGGGATTGGGACATTGCGATTGGTAGCATATCGAAAAATATTGCCGGCCATCATCCACCAGGTCATTTTGAGCGGCTTGCCATCAGAATCGACCATGCGCGCCCGGAAGGATGGATCCATCACCTGATAGGCATTTCGCGCTGGATTGGTATACAGGTCGAGGCTATAAGTGCAATGATAGTTCGAGACGCTCATCCCGTCCCAGATGGCAGTATCGGAGCCAAGGACGAGATAGACTTTGCCAGCAGCCCAACAAAGTTCAGAGAGCAACAATAACACAGCCAAGCCAAAAAAAACGAATGGAATAACGATTTTTTTCATGATAAGACGATAGCTCTTGAATTTAAGCTTGATGATCGATCAAGTGAATTACCATTTTCGGTGTCAATCGGCAACACATAAGTAGTGGTTTGTGCTTGACTCTCTTTCATGAGGATTGAAAGTTCACAGGAGCCGGCAATTGCACCATAATCAAAAGCCGTTGGGAAAACCTCCTCCCAACGGCTTTTTCTTTTGGAAACGATGCTGCAAAACAACTACTTCACAAGTGTCATTGATTTTGTCATCAACTGGCCATCGACCTTTAATCGATAGAAATAGGTACCAGTTGGTAGCCCAGTGGCATCAAAGGGAATATCGTATCGACCTTCTTCCATATTCTGGCTGACCAGCGTCTTGACCTCGCGGCCATTAATATCATATATCTTAAGTTCAACAAAGCCTCGCTTAGCCAGCGTGAACGGAATGGTTGTAGTCGGATTGAATGGGTTAGGATAGTTCTGCAACAGACTGTAATTTCGAACTACTTCACCGTTTTCAACCCTAATAACGCCAGTGTAAGGATTAGCGTTCTTCCATTTCTTTACTAAGCCACCATCGAAGTCATTGGTTAGTGCATACCAGACACCACCTTCTTCCCAGAAAATGACGCCGCGTGGTGAATAAAAAGTCCCACCATCTGCTGGAACATTTGCATCAAATTTACCTTTGCTCTTTCCGATGCTATCGACAATGGCCCAGCCTTTTTTCGGATCTAAGGCGTACCAGCCGGTAAAATCATTCGCACCGACATCCCAATAGGTTCCAACCCACATCATGCCCCAGGGATCCCAATCCAGGCACTGGCCCCACATGACCTTGTCAGGAGTTGTGCCAAAGGTATCCACTGGTGCGTACGTGCCATCAGGACCATCATCGCTGTGCCAATGGACAACGCCATTTCGGCCAGAGTATATCTTGCCAAAATAAACATCTTTGCCATCCTTGCTGACAAGCACGCTTCGCTGCAATCCCAGGTTGGTATCAGCCACAAAAGAATATAGCTGCAGATCCTTATCGAAGATGTAGGCAGGGTTGCCACTCGCAACATGAGCAAGATATACATAGCCATTTTCATCGGCTGCGCCTTCAGTAAGAGAGGCAGCTGGTTTTGGTTTCACCTTGCCAGTGACCTCAGCACTAAAAGTAGCTGGATCGAGCGTCTGGTAATTGATCCGCCACATTTCATCATAGGCCGAATGAAATATATTGCCCTCATTGTCAAGCGCATCCCCTCGACAGCCATTATACAACGTATCAATCTGCCCAGTGGCATGCTTTAAAAAGCGAACTTTGGCATACACAGAGCCATCTTGATTATAAACCCAAATCGGTTTAATTCGTATAGGAGTACCATCTGGTTTAAAAATGGTATCGGTATAAGCATATGATCCAACCCAAATCTTGCCATCGCCTGTTTTTACAATCCCATGAGGTTGTGCGATTGTTGCAAAATCGCCAACGTATTCCCATTGCGCCAGCGCTAAGCTTGAGACCATTAATAGCGCTACAACTGTGTAGAAAACTTTTTTCATTTCATTCCTCCAAAATTTGTGTTGATAAAAAAACTCAATCCATCCAATTAATAAAACCATTTAAAACCGGAGATTTTTGGTTTCTCCGTGCTGACAATACATCTCGGTATCTGCATGACTTTTGGTTCTCATTTTTGACAGACCGATTCAAATTGACCAATGGGATTCATGAAAATCCGAACGGAGCAAAGACGGCTTGTCAAAAATGATTGAGCCATCAAGTTGCAGATCTCGAAATCATGTTTGCTACGCTATTTTGTTGCTATCACCTCCTTCATCTCTTAACTCCGCACACCATTATTATCATGGTCGCCCGTAATACGGCGCTCCTTCTTTAAGCATATTGATTTTGATCACTCTTCGTTTCTTGGCATCATCGCTGCGCCTCGCGACATACAGGAACTGCTTGGAACCCCAGGAGAGCGAATTGCTGCTCGGCTCCAATACGCCGGGGTAAAGCGGCTCGAATTTACCATCAGGATAAATTGCGACAATGGCGGCTGCCGCATTGGTGCCCACATACATCACCCCATCTGCACCAAAAGTAATAGATAAGATTTCAGCATTTGCTTCAAAATGGCTCGACCAATCGAAATAGAGCTCATTCGGCCCCAGTTTATTGTCAGCCAATAACCGGTTGCGCCAGATCATTTGCTTGTTCGCAACCTTGTCCAGCCCGCCGACATAGACATAACCATTGAACACGCGGACCGCTTTGATGTAGGTGCTTGGATAAAGCGCTGCGCTGAAGCTGGTGCCATTGGTTTGAATGGCAAACAGGCTGTCGCCATTGCCCCCGGCATAGATCACGCCATTGGGAGAGAAATCGAGATCATAAATGGCGCCTTTGGCTGTGAGCCATTGGGCGGCATTCCCTCCCCCAGCAGGGACTTTATAAAGGTTTCGCGTGTTTCGGGCAATGTAGAGCGCACCGTCTGGGCCAAACTTCATCCCCGAAAACAGCGGAAAAGTGGCGGAACCATAATCCACTTTGGTTTCATCAGGCGCTATTTTCACGATCTTCCGAGAAGCCAGCGCCACATATACGTTTTCATTTTTGTCGCATTCCACCAACAATGGCTCATCAAAATCCCCAAAGCCGCCGTACTCGCCAACACCACGGACTAATTTGTAAGGCACTTGATTACTGAATGAAATGGCACCCATCACAGCGACCTTGATGGTTGTGGCATCAGCCACAAAGTTGGGGCTTTGAACAACCAGTTGCGTCTCGCTCGCTTCAAGTACTGGCGTCTTGGTCTTGCCAAAATAGACAAAATTATGCTCCTTCACCGGTGAAAAATGCTGCCCGAGAATCTTGATCGTCACAATTCCTGCTAAGGCGCTATCAGCAGGTTCCACCGCCGTGATCACCGGATCCGGATTATAGCTACTATTGGGATTATAGAGACTGGCGGGCTTCTCTATATCACATCCCAGGGCAATCAACCCGACCAGCAACAGCAATCCCATTCCCTTCAATTTATCCATTTATGACTCCTCACGCTTGATAATTCTATTAACTGCTTCAAATCGTAAAATCCAAGCTCTTCACGGAACGGAACAAGGAAGCAATTTCAGTTTTTATGAATTAAAAGATTCCTCGCTGCGCTCGGAATGACTATTTTCTTTCATTTCACAATTGTCATCAGGTATAGACCACTGATAACTGATCACTGATAACTGATTACTGATTGCTGAAAACTGATCATAGACTAACGGATAATTACAAACTTCCGAAACGCACTCTCACCCTTTTTGTACAACAACTGTTTAGTTTCAGGGTCATAATAATCTTCAGTCACTTCAAAATGGGCAATATAAACGCCACTGACGACAACCTGACGGGACGAGGTCACCGAATTCCATGTTTCATCACCGCTGCCATTGGTGTGCTCGATGGTTTGGATCAGATCGCCGCGCTCGGTAAAGATGCGAATGATGCATCGGGCGGGAATGTCCAAAAATGTGATCTTATCAGGCTCGCCCAGATATTGCAGCCCTCGTGCCTTGATGTTGTAAGGGTTCGGCACTACGCGGATATCTTTCAGCGAGGTACCAGCTTTTCTGCGCAAATAGGCTGGTTCAGTCGTTCGAGTATAGAAGCGACCGCTGTGAAGCTTACCTGGGGGGTTGGCCTCCCCGGTGGTGTTGTTTCGCCCATCATTGACCGCGACCAGATAATAATAATAAGAGAATCCACGGGCTGCCTGGGTATCGTCGTATTGATTGGTTCCTGGCGGCAAACTGGCAATTTTCTCAAACACCGTATCCGGCCGGCTGACGGCGCGATATACCTCGTATCCCGCAAATCCAGGCTCGGACTCAGATTCGCTCAATGTCCATGATAAACGAATGCGATCGCCACCTGATTCCACGTTGAACACCGCAGGTGGCAATGGTGGCTGAGGAATATTATAATTGAGATCGAAATTCCGTTTGGCCCGGCCAAAGGTCAACATGATAGAATCTTTTCCTGTGTAGACCCAGGCATTTTTATACACATTGCGATCCGTCGTGGTACTGCCATCGGGCAAAGTATAAGGCGCATTCTGCTGCAACCAGTTGCGCCCGACCAGTTCGCACATGGGACGACTGAGCCCGTTGATGCCCTCGGCCTCCACAATGCGGACGCTCTGGCCCGGCTCCAGATCAAAGGGACCATAACAGATCCAAACGTTCGTGCCACCACCATCATTATGCACGGTAAACGGATCTGGATTGGTGGCCATATAGGCTTCGTCCATGCGATTGGTGCCGCCCAGTCCATTATAAGGCTTGCCGCTGAGCATCTCATAAAGCTGAATCATCTTGGGCATATCCGAGGGTTGCAAATTGCCCAGGCTGGGATAGGTGTCCCCCGCATGCCAGCCAAGCACAGCCGGCTGATTAGGATCGTCGCTCTTATCAGTCGCGCTTTTGTCCACATGCAAAATAGCCGTCCCAGCAAACTGAGGAGCGGTTAATCGCCCCGGAGCTGTTAACATTGGCGCACCGATATTGTCATAAGTATTTACTGCAGATTGTCCAGCCCAGCTAAAACCGCAGCGGATCCATTGTACAATTGGGTTCGCCTCCGTGATCTTTTCGCCGACATGCAGCGGATAATCCTCACCGCGCTTGGTAACCCAGCTATGCTTGCCCCATACCTGGCCGTCGCCGATCCGCTCCCCTCCTTCACGACAGACACTATAACGCTGTCCCCAGCCGATCCGGACGCCTTTCAACGGTCGGTTCAATTCGATCTCGTCATCGTAATCAGTATTGCCAGTGTTGGTCAATGTGTATTCGCAGATGAAATAGTTATCGTGATACTGCTGGCTGAAGAACATGATCTTTCTCGTGAACGTGAGTCCGAGAGATGTGTTGATCACATTCAAAATGACCCGATCCGCCACGATGTTGGGATCTATTTCATCCACATCACCAAGATACGGGGCAGTGAGATTGTTCCCGTCCACATAAACCAGCGGAGGTGGAAACTTGGCGATCTGCTTCAGCACCATTGGGAACAACGACAAATCCACGTGGTCAAGAATGATCGTGATGCCATAAGCTTCCCAAAATTGGCCCTTTTCATCCGTGAAATCCTTGGCCGCGATCCAAGCGCGTTTGATTACGGCGTTGTCCTGCTTCGGGTAATCGGCTGGCCAAATCAGGCCTTCGTAATAGACGTTGTTCCAGGCTCGCTCGCGACCATAGGCAGAAAAATAATTTTGCAGCGAGCCAATCCGCACATACCTTCGCTCTGTGCCAGCCACCTGGCCCGCAGCATCGGGCAACTCGATGGCAATCTGAGAGATCAACACTACCAAAATAATCGTTAGCCATTTGATGTTCATTTTCATCTCTTATTCCTATTTTTCAATGATAAATTTCTTGAGTCCACATCTAAAATGCCGAGAGCCCCTTCAATTGTCTTCAGTGTTCGGATAATGGCTCTTTACCACATTGCTGCTGTTGGAACCCTTCAATCGCAATGCCATAGGATGTCGATTGAAGCTAAAAACTGAATTTTAACCCAAATTTGATGTCCCGGGGATTCAGGAACGTGAAATAGGTCAAATTCGGCATGTCGATATACGCCTTGGTGTCCAAAATTCGCTTCAAATCGGCTTCGGTTTTGGTTGGATCACTGGGATCATACCGTTCATATTTCACCCCAGGTTTCCGATATTCGCCAATACGATCGTGCCCATGTTCTGGCCCCTCTTCCCAGGAGAAATGCAGCGATTCCATATAATCGAGATAATCGTAATTGTTGGCAAAGCCAGCATAATTGAGGAATTTGAAATTGAATAGATTGGTCACATCCAGATAGAGCTGAAATTCATAGCGATCGATTCGAACCGATTTGGTGAGCCGCATGTCGACATTATAGGTGTCTTTCCATCGGACATTATCAACGACCCCAGGAATATTATGGGGATTATAGGTGGCGTATGCCCCTGCGCGCCAATTCGCCAGCAGGTTTAGGTTCCAGTTGCCCAGCCATTTGTGGCCTAACCAAACTGGACCGAAATCACTAGGCGTGTGAATATCGATGTTAAATCGCGCATACGGCTGGGGCCGGGGTTTAGATTGATATGGGTTATTGCGCAGATAATCCCGCTGTTTATTCGGGTCCTCATAGTATCGCTGCAGCCCGAAATAGCCCGATGTCGCCACATCATAAGTGTAGTTGACAAAGCCAGTGAGCCAGCGGCCAGCGGTTTTGCTGAGCGTCAGCTCGAAGCCACGGATATCTTCGTAATTGTTATTGGTCGCCTTGCTGTATTGAACCGAAGCATTGATATTTTCATAATAAACCCAGCCAGGCTGATTAGTGATGTCTTTATAATATGCCGCCAGATTGAGCAGGAACAGGTCGAACAAATTTTGGCTGTAGCCCAGTTCGTAGGCCACGGTTTTCTCGAGCACCATATCGGGATTGCCGATCGTAGTGACCAGACCGTTATATTCGCGCTGCAACCTGAAACGATACGTGGACGACGGCTCTTGAGTGAAATGGCCATAGTTGAAATAGAGCTTGGAATTCACTGTGATGGGATGAGATATGCCCAGTCTGGGGCTGAGATGCCAGGTGGCCTTCGCTTTCGTGGTCGGGATATCGGTCTCAATTCGCTTTCCGAAACCTTCTTTGAAATACTTGTCATAATCGGACAATTGATATACAACACCATTGGGATCAGAATAGTCCAGTCGTAATCCCAGATTGGCGATGAATCCCTCAAACTCCAATTTGTCCTGCACGAAAGCACCAATGCGATACGGGAACCGATGATATACCTGAGTGCGATTCCATGTGGTCATCCCAGGATTCTCGGTATAGGATTTGATATTGAGATCATCGTAGACGATCTCGAAGCCGGTCTTGAGCTGGTTCACGCGATTCAATTGGCTGGTGAAACTGGCCTGAAGTTTGGTAGTGGTATTAATGCTTTTATCGCGGCCTAGGTTCATCCAGCCACCCATGATCATGCCGTCAATTCCCGTAACGCCATAGCCCCAATAGCCATAGGGCGCCTCATCCACAAAATAGCCGGGAACTGGTTCGTATTTTTTAGTCGTATCCCGGAGCGCCATTTGAAAGGTTTTGTAGCGATTGATATTGTGCTGAAAGTTGATCTCATAGAAAGTTTTTGGGCTAAGCGTATGGGTCAGCTTAAAGCCGAACATACTGCGATAAATGTCGCTGGGACTGTAGTATCCGGGCATATATAGTTTGGCGTCGCCGCTGCTGCTTTCAATGAGATCGGCGATTTCGCTGTTGTACCGAAGTACCCGACCTGTTGGGGTTGTCGTCCAGTCATACGGTGAAACGGAGAACACCTCGCTGTACACCCCGGTCAAAATGAGCTTGAGCGTTGGGTTGATATCCGAGGTGAGCTTGAGCTGGGTTGAATTATCGATATAGCTGTCCCTGGACAGCGGATAGATGAACATTTCCCGCTCCTGGAAATGGGACATGAAAAAGCGAAGATCGCCCAGCCTTTTGCCAATGATCGGCACTGGACCACCAAGGCTGCCATCGATGACGTAATCGGGCTTCACAATATCGCCGCGCCGACGATGCTGCCATTCCCATAATTTTTTAGCGCCTTCTGGAGTGAGATCGTTTTTGGGATCGTTATCGCGCACTGTGGCATCGGATACAGCGATCCAACCCTCGAAAATCGGATATTGTCGCTGAGTATAAGCGTCCCAGGCGCCATTGGTGGTCCCAGTCCAGCAAACTTCAGGATCCATATATGGCCGGGTGAAATAGGTGTATGGATCGTAAATGGAAGGGCCGAAGTGTTTCTTTGCTGGTGGTCGATATTGCGCCGTGATCGCCCCATTATAGCGAACCCGGTCCCCTTCTTTCGTGACCACATTGATCACCCCAGAGCGGATGTTGCCGTATTCAGCATTGAAACCGCCGGTCTGGATTTTCATCTCCTGAATCGCATTGAGGCTGAAAGCGGTGACGGGCACATTGGCGCGCTCATCGTTGAGCGAGAGCCCATCGACCAAAAAGCCGGTCTGTCGCGCCGCGCCGCCCCGAATGATCGGTCCCTCGCTCCCTTGCTCGATACCCGCTTGAAGCACCAACACCCCATCCACATGCTTGACCGGCAGGGTCTCAATTTTCTTGAAATCGATGTGAATTTCGCTGGCCGAAACATCCTTCACCACCATGGGGCGTTCTGCTACCACCACGACTTCGCCCATTTCCAAAGCCTGGGGCCGCATGCTGAAATTCACCGTCGTCGTCAAATCGATCTTCACGATCACGTTCTGTGTGGTCACAGTAGCATAGCCTATCATCGCGGCCTTTAAAGTGTATGTCCCTGGTGGCACATTCAAAATCACATAATTGCCCTTGAGATCGGTGGCCGAGCCCATTGTGGTGCCTTCGATGACAACATTTACTCCAGGCAATCCACCCCCGGTCTCCGCATCGATAATCTGCCCCGCGATTTTACCGGTAATGCCAGCGAACGCCACCGAGCTCATCATGATCATATATAAGCTGATAACGATTAGTGCTTTTTTCACGGTATCTGCTCCCAAATTTGTAATGATAAATTCCGTTCCCCCTGCCGCATATCCCCCTTTCGAACTCTCAGCCGATGATGCTCGCCCCTTCATCTGTATCTTGCTATGCCATATCGCTCACCAAATCACTTTGGTCATCCCTGGCTGAGTTGTCTTTTTATTAAGCTCTATTCGCTGCACCTAATTTCATAAGAATCTTAATCTGTCCCAGATCGCCGTTTTTGTATATTGCCTGAATGGACCTTCCTTCGCTGTTTTGAGCCGCAAAAAGGAAAATTCTAATTAGCAAACCAATTTCCGTTTTTCAGAACATGCAATAAACTGGCTTCACAAAATTTCTTTACCCAAAACAATCATCACCCGGATTATCATCTTATTTTGGCGAATTGGTCGATCAGTCTTACCCAAATTACAAATTACAGCTGCCATGCTTAATGAAAATTTTGATGATTGATCCATGCCCTTTCCATTCAGCCCAGTGGACAGATCCAATCAGATGCCGGCGAATGGGATGATATCTCATTAAGGCGCACCATATTTCTGCATGAACAGCTTGATGATCCGCTTGCGGGCGGGATTAAGCTCATCCCGTCGGTTGACATAAAGATACTGTTTTGATCCCCAGGCCATCGCATAACTGGATGGTTCGATCACCCCTGGATATAATGGTTCAAAGCTGCCATCGGGATGAACCACCAGAATGGCCAGAGCGGCATTGGTGCCAATGTAAAGGTCACCATCGGCAGCAAAGACCAGGGATTGGACCTCTGAAACGGGGTCGACTTTGGTGCTCCAATCGAAGTAGACCTCGCGCTCACCCAATTGATCGTCAGAGATGATCCTATTGCGCCACACGTATTGTTTATTGGTGGTTTTATCTACGCCACCGCAATAGACATAGCCATTGAAAACCTGAATCGCCTTAATATAGATCGATGGATAAGAGGCAACCGCAGCACCAGAGCCATCCGGCTTGATCCGATAGAGATCGTTGTTGTCGCCCCCGGCGTACATCATACCGCTGGGTGAAAAATCGAAATCCCAAATTTTCCCTGGTGCATCGATCCATTTCACCGATGTGCCGCCAGTGGCCAATGGGATCCGATAGAGCGCAGTGGTTAACCGAGATAAATATAGATAACCATCTGGTCCGACCCGCATGGCTTGAGCCTTGAGAAAGCTTGTGGTACCAAAATCATTGCGGACACCATCCGGGGTGATTTTCACCACTTTTCGAGTGGTCAACGATACGTAAAGATTTTCATTTTGATCGCAGGCGATCCCATAGGCATCATCATATTGACCAATGTCACTGTATTCCCATACAGCCTGTTTCAATTTGTATTTCATCACATTGCTGAACAGAAACGCCCCGCGCACAGCGATTTTAATCTTGATGGAATCTGAAGGAGTGTTGGGACTCTTCAATACCAGTTTCGTCTCACTGGCCGAGGTGATCGGCACCTTAGTCTTGTTAAAGAACACCAGATTCTCATCGATAACTGGAGAGAAATTGGCACCGAGGATCTGAATATCACCAATCCCAGCCAATGCACTATCTGCTGGGACGATAGCGGTGATGACTGGAGCAGGGTTTCCCGTTACATTTGGATCGAACAGGCTCGGCGGAACATCTGCCTCGCATCCAATCATCACCAGCATCAATGTGAGCGTGATTCCTATTAGGGAAGCTGAGCTTAATTTATTCATCGGTTCGCTCCTTTGCAAATATATTTTCGAATATTCTCAGTTTTCTATTAAAGTGACAATCGGAATGAGACCCGTTGGACATTATCGAACACGCCGAACGGAGTATATGAATAATCCAGGGCGATCATCCGATCGCCGAATTTTTTCTGCACGCCAAAGCCAGCGCTAAGATCCTCTTCGTCGCGATTGTACATATAACCAAGTCGCAGCGCCAGCATGTTCATCATCATATATTCAGCCCCGAAGTTCAACTGCTCGGAATAGTCGCGAGGATGAATCGCGTCGATAGAGACAAGCAGCGAATGTGGTGCGTTTGGCTCCATGAACAGGTCGAACACATTCATCGAGATGCCCATTTTGAAAGTCAGCGGCAACTGGAACCCTTCAGATTCAAATTTCACTTCCTGGGAGAAGTTGCGCACCGTCATGCCAAACACCAGGCTTTTGAACCCAGTTCGATAAATGGTACCGAAATCGATGGAGAAAGTGCTCAAATCATTATTGACGGTTTTCGTGATCCCTTCACTCACCTCTCCCACTGGCACCACGCTGCTGCCCAGCTTTTGGCTGACGTAACGGATGTGGCCGCCAACCGAGAAACGATCGGTCAACGCCTTACCATAGCCGATGCCAAAAGCGAAAGCAGAAGGGCTGAACGTTCCGGTATCGATGAAACCTTTTTCTGTAGTCGGATCCACCCGAGTGCCCAGGAACTCGCCGTAATCGACCGACATCACGGTGAACCCGAAGGTGCCATATTTACCATAAGCT
The DNA here is from genome assembly GCA_034506395.1 of candidate division KSB1 bacterium. Lineage (NCBI taxonomy): Bacteria > Pseudomonadati > Candidatus Zhuqueibacterota bacterium. Next base: position 20,565 of record JAPDPQ010000005.1, read on the forward strand.
GGATTCAAGGCAATGCTGGCCGAATAATGGACCATATCAGCGAACCATTTATTCTGATTCACGGAGAGATCTAAAAACGTGTTCATCAATGGGAGATTGGCTGGATTATGGAACAGCGAGAGCGAGTTGCCTGGCACCGTGGTGAACGCTTCGCCCATGGCGGCGGCACGAGCTTCAGTTGCCACACTGAGAAATTGAAAACCGGTTTGAGCCAATTTTTTATCCGCGCTGAAGCTCTGGGTTTGATATAATCCCACCGCCAGCATAACGATCAAGCAAATGAGCAAGTTTTGTTTCATTGTATCATGTCTCCTAAAATGTTTTAACATTCTTCTGGTTATCGAATGATCACAAATTTGCGAATGGCACTATCACCCTTTTTGAACAACAATTCGCCAGTCTGCGAATCATAGTAATCCTCGGTCACTTCGAAGTGGGCGATGTAAACTCCACTGACGACCACCTGCCGGGAAGAGGTTATCGAGTTCCATTCCGCGTCGCCGCTACCGTCGGTATGCTCGATCGTGTAGATCAGGTCGCCTCGTTCGGTGAAAATCTTAATCGTGCAGAACGGCGGAATGTCCAGAAACATGATTCGATCCGGGCCGCTGATCCCATATTGCAGATCCCGAGCTTTGATGTTGTATGGATTTGGAACGACACGGATCGCTTCCAGATTTTGTCCAGATTGTCGTTTCAATTTTGCTGGGGTATTAGTTCTGGTGTAGAACATGCTGCTTTGAAGTGGGCCGCCCGGATTCGCTGGGGTATTATTGGTAGTACCATCGCTAAATGAAACGATGTAATAGTAATAATCGAAGCCCCGCTGGGCGGTCTTGTCAGCAAATTCATTCACAATCTGCGGATGATCGGTGCCTTTCCCACAAGCAAAAATCTCCTGATAAGTCGTATCTGCTTTATGAATGGCGCGATAGATGCGATACCCGGCAAAACCTGGGAACGATTCGGCATTATTCGACCACGATAGCATAATGCGATCGCCACCAGAATTCACTTCGAATAGATCTGGCGGTGGCGGCGGCAATGGGATCTGGTAATTCAAATTATAGTTCATTATAGCCCGCTGGAATGTCTTGTATAATGAATCTCTGCCAGTGTAAACCCAGGCGTTCTTGTATTCATCTTTATTGTTTGTCGTTGAACCATTCGGCAGCTTGAATGGGCCCTGTCCTGCCAGCCATCTGGCACCGATGGTGTAGCAGGAATCGCGACATAAGCCCGAGATTCCCTCCGCGATCACCAGATGGATGCTATCACCAGGTTCCAGAGTATATGGGCCGAATCCAAGGCAATGCGAGAATCCGCCTGGTGTATTGCCCCAAACATCGGCAAAACCATCGCCGACAGCGTCAGCGTGCATGATCGGAGGATGCCCAGCCGTCATCGCCGCATATTCCTCCGCCATCTTTGCAGGATTGAACTGGTCATTGCCAGAGGTGATGGGAACATCTGAACCAAGGAACTGCGTGGTAGTGGGCTGATTTGGATCGTGAGATTTATCTTTTGCGGATTTATCAGCATGAAGCACCAGGTTGCCCACATACTGGGCGGCACCTAAATGACCATCGCCGCCAGCCTTCCCATTGGGTCCACCCACACAATCGAACGATGCCTTGGAATGCCGGCCAGTCCATGAGAATTCACTCAAATAAGGCGTACCAGAGAGCGGATCATAGACCAGCATGGTATCGTTCATGGTACAATGGCCCCAAGCAGAGGATTGCGGCAAATAGTAATAGCCATAAGGCCCGGTCTCCCGAGCTGCGGTATAGCGATACTGAAAGAAGAACACGACGTCATTGAGCGTCTGCTGATAAACGGTACCCTTGTTGTCGATAATCCCTGTGTTCTTGAATACGTAATCGGTGATAAAGTAATTGTCATGATATTGCTGGCTAAAGGCATAGACTTTCCGATATTCCGTAATCCCGATCGAAAAATTAACCACATTATAAAGAATTCGATCAGTTACAAGATTGGGATCCACTTCATCGACAAAATCCATATAATCCAAGAAGCCAGCAGGAATGCCGTCCACATAAACTCGAGGCCGATCGTAACGGCCAAGCAATTTGAAAATAACGGGAATCGATTCATTCTTTTCGTCGCTCACGCGAGGCCCAACATGGACGACCTTATAGTCGAAGGTTTTATTGACCAGAGGATCGTAATAATTTTTAGCTCCGATCCAAAGCGCCTTGGCAGCCTTGCAATCCTGCCAATTGAATTGAGCTGGCCAACGCAGTCCGTCCTGCTGGTCGGAGACCAGATGTCGACGTCCCACCTCAACTTCGCAGCCCATGCTGGAGAACCAATCATGCAACATGCCTACTGCCAGCCATTTGGTTTCATCGGCAAACACCATGGTGCTGATGCAACATATCACAAGCAGCAGGATCGAAATTCGGGTGAATTTATTCCTTTGCGTCATACTGCTTCCTCTAATTTAATTGTTTGACTGAACCCATCGATTGAGCGACCTGGTCGGCAAACATCACCGACCAGGTCTTTTCAAATTTAAAAATTGAAATTCACATTAATACCGAAGAAAACACTTCTCGGATTGAGAAAGGTGAACGAGGTTTGGTTCGGCATATCGATGTAAGCTTTGTCTTCCAGAATTTTATTCAACCGCTTTTTCTCAACCTCTTGCCAACTGTCGTTCTGATACTGCACATAGGTTTTGGTTGCCGCATCATAGTAGATCACCCGCGGATTGGGATTGCGTAACTGCGTGTAATCGGCCACCCATTCCATCGGTTGGTATTCCACCCCAGTTTTTCGATAATCGCCAGGCCGATCGTTGCCAGGGATGTTGCCATATCCCAACCTATCGGCAATTTTTGCTGGGAGATGCAGCGATTGCATATAGTAGTTTCGATCATAAACATTCACAAACGACAACCGCGAGAAATGCTTCAGGTTGAAAACATTATAGACATCCATAAACAACTTCACTTCAAAGCGATTGAATAGGAAACTCTTGGACAATTTGAGGTCAACATTATAGGTGGAGGTCCAGCGAACGTTATATTGAATTCCTGGCACACTATTGGGATTCCACGTATCCCACAGCCCGCCGGTCCAGTTACCTAACAATAGCAGATGCCAGTCGCTCCATGGCCGAATTCCCATGACCTCTCCGCCAAGATCGGTCGGGGTATGGAAATCCAGATAGGCTTTGAACCGCGGTCGCGGACGCGGCTTGGATTGCTGCGGGTTCTTTCTTAAATAATCTCGCTGATCAGCTGGGTTCTCGTAGTTCTCCCTGACACCAAAATACCCAGATGTCCCAACCCGATATTCATAATTGAGATCTCCATAGAACCATCGGCCCGTGGATTTGTAAATGTCCACCTCAAAGCCGCGAATATCTTCGTAATTGTTGTTGGTGAGCTTATAGTAATTGACTTTGCCATCGAAGCTAATGTAACGAACCCAGGCCTCCTGATCCGTGATGTCCTTATAATAGGCGGATAAATGGAACAGGTAGTCTTTTAAAATGGCATGATCGTATCCTAATTCATAGGAGACGGTCTTGGCCAAAGGAATCGTGGGGTCGCCGAAATAATCGATTTGGCCAGTGAGCGCGCGTTGGTTGCGATAGTAGAGCTCCGAGGTCGGCATTTGACGATAGTGGCCATAGTTAAAATATAATTTTGAATTCACCGTAATCGGGTGCGAAATGGCCAAGCGCGGGCTCACCGTAAAACGACCCTTAACGTTTTTGGTCTTATAGCGCGCTTCGTCTTCTGGCACGAATTTGCTGGAGAAATAACCGCGCTCGTACGGTGTCACATCATACCACTTGCCATTCGGGTTGCTATATTCCATGATCAATCCCAACGAGGAGATGAAGCCTCCCACTTCGATTTTGTCCTGAACATAAAACGATCCACGATACGGATTCTGCTTGATAATTGTCCAGGTATTTCCTTCAGGCAAATACTTATTGATCTGCCCAAAACTCATATCAAATTGGTCATAGACGAACTCAATTCCAGTCTTCAACTGGTTCTTGCTATCGATCTGGCTCACCAGGTCGGCTCGGCCGGTCCAGGTAGCAAATTTACTGGAGTCCCGAGACACGCTGATAGGGCCACCCATGATAAAAATTCCATCCATTCCGAAAATCGGAACCTCGCTGAACCCATACGGTCGCTCATCCTCAAAGTAACCTGGGAAGACCTCGTATTTCTTGGTGAGATCGCGATAGCGTCCCGGACCAGTATGATACCTCTTGCCGATGCGCTTCATCTGCACCTCGTAAAACGTATTTGGGCTGAGCGTATGGGTGAACTTGGCGGAAACTGTATTATAGAAACGAGAAGTTGGCGACCAATAGATATTGGTATAGATTCGGGTTGGTGTTGTAAAACTTCCAGTGATCATCTGTTCAGCGATATCCTCAGGAGTTTCCATGTAACTGGTCCCACCGGAGAACGAAGAAGAAACTGCATACGTCTCGCCATACAAACCCAGTAGTGACAATTTCATGTCTGGCCGCAGGTCCGAATTCAATTTCAGCATCCAGCTCTTATTGGTCAGCGCTTTGCGCGACAATTCGATCATATACATGTTCTGCTCTTGTCGGAACGATGTATAGAACCGCAAGTTGCCCAACGCTTTGCCGATGAATGGCACGGGCCCACCAAACCCTCCATCAACGTTATAATCCGGGTCTTTAATATCCCCCTGCTTACGATGTTCATATATGAAAATGCGCTGAGCTGCTTCAGGAGTCAGGTCATTGGTGGGATCATCATCCTGAAGCGTTCGTTCGGCCACCGCATTCCAGCCACTGAACTCAGGATATTGTCGCTGGGTGTAGAGATCCCAGTTGCCATTTTTCGTGCCGGTCCAACATACATCCGGGTCCAAATAAGGCCGTAGCCAGTAGAAATTAGGATCGTACGGCGACATGCCAAAATATTTTGGTGATGGTGGATGATATTTGTAGGTAATGGTTCCGCTATAGCGGTCACTGCTCCCCTCTCGAGTGACCACGTTGACGACACCTGAACGGACATTTTGATACTCGGCGTTAAAACCACCAGTCTGCACCGAGATCTCTTGAACAGCGCTCAGCGGTACTGCCGTCATTGGCCTGCTGTCACGTTCATCGCGAAGCACGATGCCATCGACCATAAAGATCGCTTGAGTGGCCCCGCTCCCTCGAATGCTTAAATCCTTCGTAATACCAGCTTGAAGTCCCATCACTTCATTGACGCTGGTCACTGGCAAAGCGGCGATTTGATCGGTACTGATATTTTTCTTGCTGGCAGCCACGTCCTTCTCAACCACAGGACGTTCCGCTACCACCGTAACCACCTCTCCCATCAGCACTTCAGATTTCATTGGAAAATCAACCGTGGTGGTTTGATCAATAAACACGCGCACGTCGGTCTTGTTCAGTGCGGCATAACCGATCATGGTGGCTGTGAGCGTGTAGGTACCAGGGGGCACATTTAAGATAACATATTTCCCAGCAGCATCAGATGCCGCACCCATAGTAGTACCTTTTACCACAATGTTGACGCCTGGCAACGGCAAATTGGTATCAGCGTCAATGACAACGCCAGCAATCTTGCCGGTCACGCCAGCCAGCCCAATTTGAGCTGAGAGCAACATCGTCATCATTAAAAAGACAAACAGTCGCTTCATAACTGGTTCTCCCATGCAAAATCTCCTAAATAGTTGATGATGATTTTCGGTTAGAGAATTGAAATGCATTCCATTGCATCGATAGCCAATTATCGCATGCAATGCAGAGAAATGAGGGTTAGAAACAAAGCTTGTAAGAGATTTTTTGTAGTTACGAATGAACATATTTAAACTTCAGGTTGCCATCCACCAGATTCATGCCGCTAAAATATAAACCATTTTTAAATTCATGTCAAGCGATTTTTGATGGATTTTAATTTGACACTCGTTGTTGATATTGTCCATGCTCCGAAGACCAATCTCTACTTGCCCGCAATATCCGTTTCATCAATCACTCAAATTGCAGAAGATCAAATGATACAGGGACTGATCGAATCCGAATCAGTACTCTAGTCTGTGATTGCTTTTCTTGACTGATGATCGATTCATCCCATTTTTGTCTTTCATCGGCGTTTTCATCGCGCGGCCAGCGATGGCTCGATCGCGCTCTCGTTATGCCAGATTTCAATCGAGCCTCAAACCCATTGCGACAAGCGATTATTATGAATGCAGGCGTTTAGCTGAACAACGCCCAGCACGCTTATAAAGAGAAATGGGCGGACAGGCGATGGACCGCATTGAAAGCGCCGAACGGCGTGTATGCATAATCCACAGCTAAGCGATAATTTTTGAGCGCCTGTTGAAACCCAATTCCAGTGGTGAACCCATATTCATCATTCGGAGCGGAATAGCCAGCACGGATCGAAAATGTCTTGAACACCAGATACTCCAATCCCACATTGATCTGTTCTGGATAATCTCTCGGATGCGTGGCATCGACGCTAAACAACAAGGAACTATACTCCTTGCTCATGAACGGATAAATATCCAGCAGATCCATGGCTGCGCCGATTCGGAAAATTAGGGGCAATTGAAAGCTTTCATCCTCATATCGGACCTCTTTAGAGAAATTTCGGATACACATGCCGATATTCAAACTACGAAAGCCGGTTTTATAAAGCACCCCGAAGTCGAAAGCCGCCACTGAAGCGGAATAGCTTTTTCGAGTATAATTTGCATCTGAAGCAGCACCAACCAGGCCCACGATGCTGCTCCCCATATTCTGGAACACATATTTGACATTGCCGCCCACAGAAAATTTGCTGGAGAGGGCCTTAGAATAGCCGATGCCAAACGCCAGGGCTGTTGGACTGAAACTTCCAGTTTCAACGTACCCCAATTCATTGGCCGCGTTATCATCACGAATGGTTCCAATCATATCCCCATAATCTACGGATAAAATCGTGAACCCAATGACGCCATAGCGACCGCTCCAAGGACTAAACGCCGCGCTGCCATAAAAATACTTGATGTCCGCAATCCAGTCGACTTTGCCAAAAGAGATATCGGCGAAATGGGGCATCTCTGCCATAGCCGATGGGTTCAAGAACATCGCTGTCGAATATCCTTCTACCGCGGTCACTGCATCTGCCATCCCGCTAATCCTGGCATCTGTCGTAACATTAAGGAACTTCATGCCAGTCTGCGCTAACTTTTGAACTTTTTGACCATGCCCTGGCACAGTCAGCCAGATCACCATGGCCCAAATCATCGCTATGCAAATGCTGATTTTTTTCATAATCGTACCCATTTGGCTTCTTCATTATTCATTTTTTATCGGATGATTAAAAACTTCACAATCTGGCTTTTGCCAGTTTTGTGATCGGTCACCACGGCAATGTAGACACCACTGACCACAATCTGCTGGTAATCGGTCGTGCAGAACCAATAAGCATCCCCACTACCATCAGTATGCTCGATGGTCTTGATCAATTCACCAGTTTCAGTGTATATTTTTATCGTGCATTCCCCAGGGATATTATAAAATGCGAGCTTGTCCCCTTCTCCTGGGAATAGCAACCGGTTGGGATCTGCTGAGATATTATACGGATTCGGCACCACGCGAATTTGGCTCAGTGCTTCGCCAGGTGGACGTTTCAAATTAGTTGGATCATAGGTCTGCGTGTAATAGCGGCTGCTGCGCAGGACGCTCTTTGGGATGTTCAATGCTGGATCTGCTGGGATCTCATCCCCCACTGTCACAATGTAATAGAAATAAGACACCCCGCGCTCCAGATTGGTATCGTTGAAACTGCGTTCATTAGGGCCAGCTTGATAGATCAACTGATAAGTGCTGTCATATTGACCCTTGGCGCGATAGATCTCGAACCCTTTGCGACCGGGTTCATTCTCTTCATACACTTCCCACGATAACATAATTCGATCGCCGCCACCATTGACCATGAATGTCTTGGGCGGTTTTGGCGGTTGCTGAATATTGTAGCCAGACTGATAATTGGCGATCGCACGCCGAAAAGTTTGGAACAGCGAATCCCGACCACTGAGCACCCATTCATTCTTGGTTTTTGCACTGATCTTTCCTTGCTTAAATTGCTTGCCAATCTCGATGCACATCTCGCGGCTCAGCCCAGCAGCAGCCTCGGCCCATACGATGTGGATGCTCTCGCCCGGACGCAATGTATAGGGACCATAGCCATTGCAGGCCGAAAATCCCCCTGGTGTACCCAAAGCCGGATCTCCCTTCGGCTCAGCAAAATTGCCCGATGGTTCCACTTTCCATGCATGCCGGGGCGACATGTGTCCCTTGGACATCCAGCCATATTCTGATTCCATTCGAGCAATATTATATGGATCATTCTGAGAAGTGTTGGGCGCATCAGACGACTCGTAGGTGGTCGTGGATGGCTGATTGAAATCATCGGTGGGATCAGTGGCCGAACGATCGGCGTGGAGCGTCACGACGCCGATGAACTGCGCTGCACCCAGCCGACCCACGGTATCGGCGGCGCTGATGTAGCCAGCCGAACCGGCTGGATTCCAAATCGGTGCTCCGATGTTATCATATAGCGTAAACGGCGGATATTTGCCGTGCCAACCGAACTGGGCGCGAAAATTTTCATTGGGAGGATCTGGCATCACGCCGTCCCCACGCGCATCCAGCATCAAGTTGATCCCCCACCCCGTGGCGTTGCCGATCAAATAGCGGGTCTCGCGACACACTGCCCAACGAAATTGAAAGAAGAAATAAACATCCTCCAGCGTTTGATTGGGCAGTTCGATCTCAGGATCTCCATCCACATTCCCAGTATTAGTAAACACATAGTCGCAAATAATATAATTGTCGTGGTAGGGATGGCTGAATTGCATGATCTTTCGGGTCATGGTGATGCCAAGCTGACAATTGGTGACATTGATGATCATCCGATCGGGTTTCATGGTTTCGTCGATGCCATCATTCTCGACGCGCTTCTCGTAACTCGTCACCAAATCAACCATTACTTTGGGCGGTTCAAACCGGCTGTACATTTCAAATTTAATAGGGAAAAATTCATTGGCACCAGTCACTCTCGGCCCAACGTGAACCACCTTATAAGGATAAAACACGCCTTTCTCATCCGTGAAATTCTTAGCACCAATCCACAACGCCTTAGCAGCCTGCATATCCTGATACCGATAGATCGCCTCCCATTGCATCCCACATTGTTGAACCTTGAGATTGCCATGCTCTATTTCAGAGCCAATCTCAGAGTACCAGTTGTGAAGCGAGCCGACCGACATCCACTTCACAGCGAATTGGGCCAGCGAGGCGCTCGTTATGAGCAGCGTTATTAACAAACCAACAATAAGGCCCAAACTGGCAATTTTGATCTTGAAGTTAGTTCTTCTCATAGCTTCCTCAATTTTGATGATTGATCCGATCTCGTTAAAACTCACTCAATCTCCAATGACAGGAACGGTTCGAATGCGAGAATATATTCGTCTTCCGATTCTCATAATTGAGATTAACCGCTCCGCCATTTGCATGATAAAAATTACCCATGAAATAAGGAGAATCTTATTTCACTCGCTCTGTGCTCCTGTCCAAGCTGTATCAAAAACAATTGGTCACGACAATGAAACATCACTTTTCGATAATGCCCAAGTTGATGAACTTTGCTCGGCGAATCGCACGCTCCCCTTTCAACTACTTGATATCGAACGAAACGCGAATCCCCCAGAAAATATCTCGAGGATCTAAAAATGTGAAAAATTGCTGGTTCGGCATGTCGATATAGGCCTTGGTCTTAAGGATGCGTTTTTGCCGTTCCTTATCAGGATCGTTTGGATCATAAGGTTCATAAGGAACTGTTCGATAATCACCGGGACGATCGTTTCCTGGGATATTCCCATAACCCAATTCGTCGCCGATCTTAGCTGGCAGATGAAGCGATTTCATGTAGGCGATATAATCTTGTGAATCGACAAAACCGTAATTGGTCATGTATTTTAGATTGAATACATTGGACACATCGACGAATAATTGAATGTCAGCGCTCCCGATGCGGAAATTACGGCTGAATTTCATATTCACATTATAATAATCGCGCCATTGCACATTGTTTTCGATACCTGGAATAGACCCTCCTCCAGTCCAGGTAAAATGACGCCCAGCTCGCCAGGTAGCCAAGATATTGAGTCGCCAATCAGCCAGCGGGTAAAAGCCCATGAATTTCGGACCGAACTCTTGCGGCATGAAGAGATCCAGATCTGCACGCGCATAGGGCTGAGGCACTGGTTTCTCTTGATAACTGCGCCACGTCTCGGATTCGATCCGTCTCATCTCAGCAGGGTTATTAGAGTAAATAGCGAACCCAAAATTGCCGCTGGTGATAACTTCGTAAGTATAATTGATAAATCCTTGCACCCAATCGCCGCGGTTCTTGCGCAGCGTTAACTCAAATCCTCGGGTATCCTGATAGTTGAAAGGCTTGCTCACGGAGTAGTTCACCGTGCCATCATCCCGCTGATATGTCACGGCGCGGGGCTGAAGCGATGAATCTCGATAATACCCAGCTAACCGCAACAGGAATTGCTTGAACAAATTATGTTCATATCCCAGCTCATAAGCAACCGTTTTGGGCAGTGGATTATTGGGGTTAGCGATCCGCATCACATATTTCGTAGCCGTTTCTCTTCTTAACAAGTAGAGATTTTCTGGAGTGGGAAGCTGCCGAAAATGCCCGTAATTGAAATAAAGTTTGCTATCGATGGTGATCGGAAAGGCAATTCCCAATCGGGGACTCAGGTTCACGATCCGCTTGGTAGGTTTTTTATCCAATAACGTGTCGATGCCCATTGAATATTTGGCAGAAAATGCTCGATCCCAAGGATCGTCGTAAGCATACCATTCGCCTCCAGCATGAGAATAATCCATTCGCAAACCGACATTGGCAATCATCCCCTCGAACTCTAATTTGTCTTGCACATATAGCGCAGCACGAACTGGGAAGGTGTGCCATTTGGATTGCGACCGCCCGCTGGGAAGGAAAATATCAACTGAGGCATAATTGACATAATTATCTGTATACACGAACTCAAATCCACCCTTAATGTTGTTGTAACGATTCACCTGGCTGGTGATATCAAAACGAGTGGAATAGACCGTGACGCGGCTGCTATCGCGTGAATTGCTCATGCCAACGCCCATGCGCAATCCCACGATCCCAGTGCTAGGTGCCGGTTGATAGCCGAATGGCGCTTCATCGACATAATAATTATCGCCAAATTTATAGATTCGAGAAGTATCCCGCGGCGTCCCAGGATTGGTATCGTATCTCGATTGAAAGCGCTGCATGGTCAACTCGTAAAAGGTATTCGGGGACAGGACATGAGTCAGTTTCGCGCCGATACTGTTGCGCGTCACAGTTGAAGGACACCAGTAATCAGTCCCGTACATACGACCATCGATATATTTTGGCCCATTGCTCAGCGCACTTGCGATGCTCCAAGAATCGCTAAAAATCCCTGGCTCACCGGAATTGTTGTCATTAGTACCGGACTGTTGCCCAAGCAGACCATCAATCGTCAATTTCATGCCATGTCGAATATCGGAAGTGATTTTCAACTGGCCACTATAATCGCGATAGGCATCACGCGAAAGCGGGACGATATACATATTTTGGGAATTGCGATATGAAGCAAAGAACCTTAAATTACCCAATTGATCGGAAATAAATGGAACTGGTCCTCCAAAACTCATGTCGATGTCATAATCTGGTTTCGTAATATCCAGTTTCCTGCGATGCTCCCAGAGGAATACTTGCTGAGCGGCTGAGGGCGTCAGGTCATTGTTCGGATCGTCATCTTTCAGCGTCTTCTCAGAGACTGCATTCCAGCCCTCGAATTCCACATACTGTTTCTGAGTATATTCGTCCCATGCGCCGTTTTTCGTACCAGTCCAACACACCGCATCATCGACATAAGGTCGGATCCAATAGGATTCTCTGGAGGAGGGGGAGTGACCGAAATGCTTTTTCGCTGGCGGGCTGTAACGGGTGATCATCCCAAAATGGTAGCGATCTTTTTTTCCTTCTTTCGTCACCACATTAATCAGACCAGCGCGGATGTTCCCGTATTCCGCATTGAAACCGCCGGTCTGGATCTGAATTTCATCGATGGCGGTATAGCTTACTGCAGTATAAGGTTGATTATTACGTTCATCCCGCAAGGTGAATCCGTTCACCATGAAAGCCGTTTGATCAATACTTCCGCCGCGAATTTCTAACCCACGAACACCAGCTTCCAGTGCCACGACGCTGGCAACACTGACAACTGGCAGCGACTGAATCTCTCGGGCGTTGAGGTTGGCCTGGCTAGCCGAAACATCTTTTTGCACCACTGGGCGCTCAGCTACCACCTGAATCTCTTCGCCCATTATCACCTGAGGTTTCATTTTGAAATCCACTGTAGTCGTCAAATCGATATTCACCCGAACTTGCGCAACCGTGACACTGCTATACCCCATCATGCTGGCTTTGAGCGTATAGATCCCAGGAGGAATATTGAGGATCACATAGTACCCATTTACACCTGACGCAGCTCCCATTGTCGTGCCTTCGATAACCACATTGGCACCAGGTAACGGCGCTCCGTTCTCTGCATCACTGACGACTCCAGCTATTTTGCCCGTGGTTCCAGCATAAATTGCTGTCACGCCAAAAACAAAAACAAGGGCAACAACAAGAATTGATCTTCTCATACTTGCGTTCTCCCTGATTGATTGTGGTGAAAAATAATGAAGCAATTATTCTTTGGCTGAAAAGTAGCAAAAACTTTGAAGTGATTAAGGCAAATATCAAGAAAGTTAGAAAGGAAAGTATAATAATTCATGCGCTGAAGCATTTCGATATCTGATTTTATGAGGTCATTAATATCATTTTTTTTCAGCCAAATGAATATATAAAATTAAATCCAAAATGTCAATTAAAAAATTTTAATTTTGCGTTGAGTTAGGACAGGGCCTGAACAAATCTAAATCGCGGTGCATTCCCGAAATTCAATTCATATTTTGACCTGACACTTATTCATTTTCCCTTCTCAATTTGCTCAAGCCCAATGGGATGGATTGTTCCCATGTTCCCAAGATAAAAAATTGAAAAATTGGTCGTCATCTCGATTGCCAAATCATGCTTCGATGAGCTGGATGCTTTGAACTGCTTAACTTGGAGGAGTCAATTTTTAAATTTGAAATAGTGAAAGTTAATAGATCCTATTCAATGACCTTTCTCCGCGACTTGTTTGGATAAAAATCGCTTGCAATTGAAGCGGAAAATCGCTATATTGATTTTGATAATAGTTATCATTATCGAAAACAAAGTGGAGTTTTGCTATGCGCACCGAATTAGCGATGCGATATCAGCAATTTATTCAGACGAACCGCCTAAAATCGTCCCGAAGACGTGATCTGATCTTCGAAAATATCCTTCAAACCAGCGATCATTTCACGGTGGATCAGATTTATCAGCAAATGCTTGCCATCGACCCAGGGATCGGTATCGCAACAGTCTACCGAACCATCAGACTGTTGGTTGATTGCGGTATTCTCATGGAGCATACTTTTGGCGAAAAGCGCGGGTTCTTTGAGGTAGTGGTTTCAGATCGCGAACATCATGATCATTTGATCTGCACGCACTGCGGTCGCATTTTCGAGTTCCAAAGTGCCACCATCGAAATGGATCAACAACGAGTTGCTCAGCAATATCAATTCAAAATTGAAAGCCATAAATTAGAAATATATGGGATCTGCCACCAATGTCAGCAACAACTGATCAGCAAAAATCGAATGCAAACCGATCATTGAATTCGACCAAAGCTATGCGGGTCGATTACCATAAAAACGTTATCCTTTTAATTGGGAATCCAAATGTCGGAAAAACTTCGATCTTCAATCAATTGGCACGCAAGTATGCTATCACGGCGAACTATCCATTTACGACCGTTGATCTGAATATCGATGCCATAAAACTCTCTGGCAAGGAGTTTGAGCTAATCGATGGTGCCGGCATTTATCGGCTCGATCATCCCTCTGAAGAAGGACAGCTTACGCGCGATGTGATTTTCAATTATCATCCAGAAATTTTGCTCCAGGTAATTGAAGCCGCCAAATTAGAATCATCATTGCTTTTAACTGCTCAACTGATAGAATTGGATATCCCCCTGGTCATTATTTTGAACATGATTGATGAAACAGCAAAACAGCGGATCCGAATCCAAACGCGCGTGCTTTCGGAATTGTTGGGGGTACCAGTGATTGAAACGATCGCAATTGAGGGCAAAGGAATTGATGCGATCAAAAAAGCTATTACAACATTAGGGTCTCGGCCGCATCGGCCCAGTTACCCGCAGTTAGTTCAACAATTTTACCAAGAGATTTCATCGCTGTTTCCGGCTAAACACAAGCCACCTCGAGCCATCATGATGCTGCTGGCACTGGAAGATCCCTTCGCTCTAAAGTGGATCGAAGAAAACTATGGTGCTGAACTGGCAACAAAAGTCAAAGCGCAGCACGCTCGATTTCTCGATCAGCACATGGTGAATCTATCCATCATCATCCTTAATGCTCAGCACCTCTGGATCCAAAACATCATCCAGCGAACCGTCTCTCACAAAAAGCAATTGACACAATTTGGCATTCAAAAATTTGGCGAGATTTCCAGGCACCCACTCTATGGGTGGTTGATTGTTGCCCTGGCCATCGCGTTGATCTATTTTATCGTAGGGAAATTCGGCGCAGTTTTTTTGGTCGATATATTGGATTATTATTTATTCGCCCCACTTGTATCCTGGTTAGAAACGGTTATCCCCTCCGGGATCATTGCCAGATTTTTCATCGGCAACTATGGGATCCTGACCACGGGGTTGTTCAATGCCATTGGCACGGTTTTGCCGATTATTACCTTGTTCTTCTTGCTGCTCAATTTATTAGAAGACGTAGGCTATCTCACAAATCTGGTTATTCTGACAAATCGGCTTTTTAAGAAATTTGGCCTGAGCGGCAAATCAATTTTGCCCATTGTCTTGGGTTTTGGATGTAAAACCATGGCGACGCTCTCCACTCGCATTTTGGATTCAAAAAAAGAGAAATATATCGCCATTTTCTTAATCGGTCTGGCGATCCCTTGTTCCAGCCAAATGAGCGTCAATATCGCAGTTCTTGCGACACAGCCCATCTTCGCCTTCATTATCGTCATGCTGGTTCTTTTATTTGTGGAAATCTTTGCAGGCCTGGTGCTCAATCGCATTGTACCGGAGCAGCAACCGCAGGATTTTTTATTGGAGATCCCGCCAATTCGCCTTCCAGACCTCAGACAGTTGCTGCGCAAAACCTATTACCGAACCAGTTGGTTTGTCAAAGAAGCGGTTCCACTTTTTATGTTCGGCGCATTGATCCTATTTGTACTGCACGAGACTGGGGGAATCAACTTATTGGAGTGGGGATTGCGCCCCGTTGTCGTCAACTGGCTAAATTTGCCCATTCAGTTTTCGGAAGCTCTGGTCATGAGCCTTGCTCGATCCGAGGCGGGCGCCGTGTTGATCTTGAACATGGTTCAGCGCGGCGAGCTCACTACCATTCAAATTATCGTCGCTGTGATCGTCATTACGCTCTTTGTGCCCTGCATTTCCAATGTCATGGCGATGATCAAAGAATTGAGATGGAAGCCTGCCCTGTTCATGGTCATGATCATTACCATCGCTGCTTTCGTGATTGGGGGGATGGTCAATCTCGTGCTGAGATGGTGATTCCAAAACGGAAATCAATTAATGCAAAGAGAGCAATTCTTTCAAACAGAGATTCGGCATGCGCAAAATTAGCTGACGACAAATATATCGATCCAATTCAAGCCGTATTTATTCATTATCGTTCACTGGCTCTATTAAAAATTCAGGAGTCCATAAAATGGGAGCAAAACGAAGACATCAGCATTACCCGGGTCGCTGGCGACGACAACACCGCCGTAAAACATTGGATGAATATCTTGAAATCCTCTGGTACATGCAGGAGCGCCACGGCACCAATCTCAAGAAATTTATGATCCATGAGGAATTTGACTGGCAACCAGGGGTAGCGGAAGAATTACAATCGATGGGATATATTGAACAAAGCGAAACGGAATTGAAATTCACTCCAGCAGGGTATGAAAAAGCCAGGCAATTGGTCCGTTCTCATCGATTGGCTGAACGATTGCTCACCGACGTGTTGAATATGAAATTGGATCATGCTGAGACCAGTGCCTGCGAGTTTGAGCATATCATCGTCCCCGAGATTGTCGATGGGATTTGCACATTATTAGGCCACCCGAAGATTTGTCCCCATGGGCTACCCATTCCAGAAGGCAATTGCTGTCGCGAAGCAAAGCGCTCTATTGAGTCAGCGACCAAAAATCTAAACCAGCTCCAGGTGGGTCAGCAGGCTCGGATCGCCTACATTAACACGCGATCGAATTCCCGCATGCATCAATTGACGCAACTGGGCATTCGACCTGGTGCTATCATCTGGATCCATCAAAAATATCCAGCACTGGTGATACGAACCGATCACACTCAGATCGCTTTGGATGAAGAGATCGCTAATGACATTCTCGTTTGGGAGCTCCAATCAGGATCAGTCGCAACAAAGGATCCAGCGTCTGAAGGCTAATTGTGATTTGATGTTACCAGCCATGAAAGCAAATTAGGGCGCTCACGATAGTTCACTCATCACTGGAAGATGATTTTACAAATTGATGACAAAAGCGGAATTTTTTCGAACGAATGATTCGGATGGCGTTCCAGGTCGGATCACGAAGCGTGAAAATTACTTTGGCTTTCTGCTGATATTTAATTGGATACAACTCTAACTACCAAATTCAGATCGATCATTGCTACTTCAAATAGGGCGGCAATTTCTTTAAAATGGTTTCTGTGTGAATCAAACTTGAAGATGGCTGAATTCGCAGGCATGAGAGCAATTCTGTGGCAAGGACTCGAATAAACGGCTGTCAGTAGATTTGGATATCCGAACCAGATCCCCATCTGGAATGCCGTTGCTCATTCAGGGACAAACAAAAAAGGCAACCTTTTGGGTTGCCCTAATCTGTCTATTTTTGACTTGCAACTATTCTTCGGCTTCCACTTCTTCTTTCGTTTCGGCTTTTTTCTCAGTAGCGGACTCCTTTTCAGCTTTTTTCTTTTCCTTCTTTTCTTTACGAACCGACTCAAAATCGACGAGCTCGACGTAAGCGAGCTCGGCGCCATCGCCCGAGCGTCGTCCCAGTTTGACAATGCGGGTATAGCCTCCATTTCGGGTGGCATATACTGGAGCGATGTCGGTAAATAGCTCTTTGACCACATGTTGGTCGCGGACAATTCTCAGGACTAACCGGCGAGCATGCAGCGTACCTTTTTTGGCAAAACCAATGAGCCGTTCGGCCAAAGGACGTAGCGCTTTGGCTTTCGCTGTGGTTGTGCGAATCTTCTTATGCGTAAAGAGTTGGGTTACCAGGTTCGCTAACATCGCCCGTCGATGGCTGGCCGGTCGGCCCAATTGGCTAAACGATTTTCGATGTCTCATGATCTCGTTATCCTCGATTGCATCAATAATTTTCGGTTTTCAAATACTTATCCACATCCATTCCAAAATGCAGGCCCTTCTCTTCCAGAATCTTAGTCAATTCTGATAACGACTTTCTTCCAAAATTTCGGAACTTCAACATTTCCTGCTCATCGCGTCTTACCAGGTCACCAATGGTCTTGATATTTGCCGCTAAAAGACAATTGTGCGATCGGACCGACAGTTCTAATTCATCAACACTCATCTTCAGCAACTTCCGAATGCGCAGCACTTCCTCATCGATCTCTGGGCTTTCTTCCTGCTCTGGTTCGATATCGAAATTAATAAATAGTTGGATATGATCTTTTAATATCTTGCCAGCATAGGTCAGCGCATCGTCCGGAGTGATACTGCCATCGGTTTCAATTTCGAGGATCAACCGCTCATAATCGACCTTCTGGCCAACGCGGGTATTTTCCACTTTGTAACCCACTTTCTTTACTGGAGAGAAAATGGCATCGATCGGGATAGTGCCAATGGGCTGATCGGGCAATTTGTTTTCTTCAGCGGAAACATATCCCTTCCCTCTGCCAATTTTCAATTCGACCCGAAAATGCGCGTCCTCGTTCAATGTGGCTAGATGAAGATCTGGATTCAAAATCTCAAAATCTGTGGTGCCGTTCATGATGTCTCGCGCTTTGAACTCCATTGGCCCCTTCAAATCGAGCGTCACTTTGTCCGGTCGTTTATTGAGCAGCTTAATTCGAACCTGTTTCAGGTTTAAAATGATCTCTGCCACATCCTCCACTACCCCAGGGATGGTGGAGAACTCATGCAGCACATTCTCAAACCGAACCGATGTGATTGCTGCCCCTGGCAATGATGACAGCAACACCCGCCGCAGGGCATTACCAATGGTTACACCAAACCCTCGTTCTAACGGCTGCACTGTAAATTTGCCGTAGGTATTGGTGTACGTTGCTTCATCTAACTCAATGCTCTCTGGCATTTTTAAAGTTGGCAAATTCATCAATCAAACTCCTCATGGATTGATGGTTTATCATATTACTTGGAATACAATTCAACAATTAAGGATTCGTTGATCGGCTCGGGTAGCTCAGCTCGAGCCGGAACGTTTACGAAAGTGCCGGTGAGATTAGCCTTGTCCAGGAGCAACCAGGGATATTGGCGATCATCTTTGATTTTGCGCAATGAGCTATGAATGAGCGCCATCTTCTTGCTTTTGTCCCGAACTTTGACCACGTCACCAGCTTTCAATAAATATGAGGGGGTATCGACAATTTGATCGTTCACTAAAAAATGTCTATGTCTGACCAGCAATCGTGCGCTCTTCCGCGATGGTGCAAATCCAAGACGAAATATCACATTATCCAGACGCCGCTCTAAGAATTGCAATAGCGTTTCGCCAGTAATTCCTTTCATCCGTTCTGCGGCCTCAAAGTAGTTTTTGAACTGGCGTTCCAGGATACCGTAAATGCGACGCACTTTCTGTTTTTCGCGAAGCTGTAAGCCATATTCACTTTGTTTGAACCGGCGTGTGCGCCCATGCTGACCTGGTGCATACCCTTTGCGCTCGAATGGGCATTTATTGGTATTACATTTAATCCCCTTCAAAAACAACTTTTGGCCTTCTCGGCGGCACAATTTGCAGTCAGGACCACTATATCTTGCCATTTATATAAAACCTCCATATCGCATTTCATTCAAATCTGATTGTTAAACCCGACGTCGTTTCGGCGGACGGCAGCCATTATGAGGGATCGGTGTCACATCTTTGATCGCAGTGATCTGCAATCCAGCCGCTTGAATGGAGCGCACCGCTGCCTCTCGTCCAGCTCCGGGTCCCTTCACGAGAACTTCCACTTTTCGTAATCCCAGTTCTAATGCTTCCTTTGCCGCCGTCTCGGCTGCTAATTGAGCCGCAAAGGGCGTGCTTTTTCTGGAACCTTTGTATCCGACACGACCAGCAGATGCCCATGAAATCACATTACCATAATTATCGGTTAGCGATACAATTGTATTGTTGAATGTCGATTTGATATGGGCTACGCCTGTCGCTTCAACTTTTTCGCGCTTCTTGGTCCGTTTCGGTTTTGATTTCGCCAAAGTTTGCCTCCTCAATCATTATCTGCTTCACACCGAATCTTGGTGGTTCGTTAGCTGCTTTTTGCTTTTGCTTTCTTCGCACCGATCACGGTTCTGCGCCTTCCCGTCCGGGTCCGCGCGTTGGTATGCGTCCTCTGTCCACGAACCGGCAAGCCGCGTCGATGCCGAATGCCTCGATAGCAGCCAATATCCATCAATCGCTTAATATTCATGGCGATCTCAGTGCGCAATGCGCCCTCAACTTTGTAATCGCCTAACACATTTCGGATTCTACCGATCTCCTCATTGGTCAAATCCTTCACTCGCGTATCAGGATTCACCTGAGCTTTCTCAATGACCTCACGGGACAACGTTCGACCAATGCCGAAAATATAAGTCAATGCGGTTTCCAACCGCTTCTCTTTGGGAAGATCGACCCCTGCGATTCGAGCCAAAATTACCTCCTACAAATATAAGTTTGATCCTTATCCCTGTCGCTGCTTATGACGTGGATTCTTGCAAATGACTCTGAGTCTGCCCTTGCGCTTGATAATCTTGCACCCCTCACATATTTTTTTCACTGAAGATCGTACTTTCATGGCCTCTCCAAGCTAATTTATCATTTATAACGATAGGTAATGCGCCCCCGCGTCAGATCATAAGGCGACAGCTCTACCGTCACTTTATCGCCAGGCAAGATCTTGATGAAATGCATTCGCATCTTGCCTGAAATATGTGCTAATACTTGATGTCCATTTTCCAATTCAACCTTGAATGATGCATTGGGAAGAGTTTCAATAATCGTTCCGTCAACTTTTATTGGTTCTTCCTTTGGCATAACAATGCTCCGCTTTGGTTACAACAGGCCATCAGTTAGAACATCCGCCCCATTTTCTGTAATTGCAATCGTATGTTCAAAATGGGCTGATGGCAAACCGTCCACAGTGCGAACGGTCCATTTATCATGCTCATCAAATTCGACCTCATAGCCACCCATATTCACCATTGGTTCGATAGCCAAGGTCATCCCTGGCTTTAACCGCGGCCCTCGATTCGGAGGACCATAATTCGGAATTTGGGGGTCTTCATGGAGCTTTCTTCCAACCCCATGACCCACCAGATCACGCACCACGGAAAATCCCGCTTGTTCCACATGCGATTGGATTGTGTGCGATATATCAGATAGACGCCGTCCGCTTTGAGCAACCTCGATCCCTTTGTACAACGCTTCGCGCGTGACTCGCAGCAATCGTTGGGTCTTTTCTGGGACCTCTCCGATTACGAACGTCTTCGCCCCATCTCCGAAATAATTTTGATATTCTACCCCGATGTCGATGCTGACAATTTGACCTGGCTTCAACTTTCGCTGCTTTGGCACCCCATGAACCACTTCAGCATCAATTGAGATACAAACGCTAGCTGGAAATCCGCGATACCCCTTGAATGCTGGGCGCGCTCCGCGCGATCGAATATATTGCTCGACCAGACGATCAATCTCAAGCGTGGTGATTTCTGGGCGAATAAATTGTTCAATATAATGAAATGTATCGACAACGATGCGACAGCTATTTCTGATCAGCTCTATTTCTCTGGGACTCTTAATAATAATCATCGAAACTTGACATCCAGGAACGATCGAATCCGATTTTGAATTTGCTCCACACTCCCATTGGCTGGAAATATTTTCAGCCGATCGCTCTTTTGATAATATTCTTTCAGTGGTTTTGTCTTTTGTTGATATACCGCCAACCGAGTTTTCACTGTTTCAGGGGTATCATCTGGCCGTTGGATAATTGCCCCTCCACAGATCGGACATTTATTGTCAGCGGGCGGCGGATTACTGATCAAATTAAAATCTTTTCCGCATCCCTGGCAAATCCGTCGACTTGACAACCGCTTCACAATCTCAGCTTCCGCCAATTCTAATTCGATCACCGCATCAATCGGTTTTTTAATCTGGGCGAGATAATGATCGAGCGCTTCGGCTTGCGGCACGGTTCTCGGATAACCATCGAGAATAAAGCCTCGAGCACAATCCGAGCTTCCCAGCCGCTCTTTGATTAATCCAATCATCACCTCATCGGGCACCAATTGTCCCTGATCCATATAACCCTTAGCGCTTAAGCCCAGTGGCGTCCCTTGGGATACAGCTTCGCGCAACATATCCCCGGTGGAGATATTAGGAATCTGATAATATGAACTTAATAATTTTCCCTGAGTTCCTTTGCCAACGCCAGGAGCACCTAACATCACCAACTGCATGATTGTCCTTTCAAAAGCACCCCTTCATGAGCCGATCTGTCATCCGATCGTTATCAACCAATTGATACGCAAGTATCTCAAAAACTATTCCGATCTCATCCCTTTGAGCCTTAAAATCGCCTTCGGCCTCTGATTCTTCCGCCTTTCAAAAAGCCATCATAGTGCCGCATCAGCAAATGAGATTCGATCTGTTGCAAGGTGTCCAGGGCGACGCCTACGATAATCAATAACGAAGTCCCCCCAAAGAACGATGCGAAATAATATGAGACATTAATGAATTTGGTGATGAAATATGGGAAAATCGCCACCAAAGCCAAAAAGATCGATCCTGGTAACGTGATCCGAGTCAGGATATTATCAATGAATTCGGCTGTTTTTTTCCCAGGTCGAACTCCGGGGATGAAACCGCCGGACTTTTTCATGTTATCAGCGACATCCACTGGATTGAAGGCAATCGCCGTATAAAAATATGTGAAGAACACGATCAGCGCACCATAGATGATCCAGTAAAGCACTGAGGTATAATCGAAATAGCCAGCTAACGTCTCGATGAATTCATTCTGACGAAATAACGTTTTGATCGTTCCTGGGATAAACATGATCGATTGGGCAAAGATGATCGGCATCACTCCCGCCGTATTGACTCGCAAAGGAATATGGGTGCTCTGGCCCCCATATACCTTTCTGCCGATGACGCGCTTGGCATATTGGACTGGGATTTTGCGGGTGCCCTGTGTGAGCAGCACGACAGCCGCTACAGTTGCGATCATCAGCGCCCATAAAAAGATTTCAGTGATGGGGCTGCGGATCTTTTCAAATACTTGCTGCAGTTCTGTGATGATCGCATTAGGAAACCGCGCCACAATTCCCACAAAAATGATCAAAGATATACCATTGCCAATGCCGCGTTCGGTGATCTGCTCGCCCAGCCACATAATCAGCACACAACCGCTAGCCATGGTGATCATGGTGAAGATCCGAAACATCATGCCTGGGTTCGGCACGATGGGGGTCGCCATTGCCGGATTGCTAATACTCTCAAGGAACACCGCCAAACCGTACGCCTGAAGCGAAGCGATGAGCACCGTCCCGTAGCGTGTGTATTGGGTGATCTTTTTCCGCCCCTCCTCACCCTCTTTCTGCAATTTCTGAAAATAAGGGATTACCGCCCCCAACAATTGCAGGATAATTGACGATGAAATATAGGGCATAATACCCAATGCAAACACGGTGGCCTGCAACAGCGCTCCTCCAGCAAACATATCGTAGAGGTTGAAAATGCTGCTCTCCTGAGAAAAATAATCGAACAAAGCTTTACCGTTGATTCCTGGGACTGGAATATGACCACCAATGCGATAAACGATCAAAATCAGAATAGTAAAAATAATTCGCTTTTTCAGATCTGGGATTTTGAATATGCTTTGGACAGTTTTCAACATAATAGGTCAACCCTTCCTTGAGCCGCTGTGATCTTATCCCTGGCTGATTGGCTGAATGCATGAGCGCTAACTTCCAGTTGTCGCGTCACCTCACCGTCTCCCAGGATTTTCACCGGCACATGCCGCTTGCTGATCAATCCCCGCTCATAAAGCACTTGGGGGTTGATAACGGTTACCTCACTCAACCGTTCCAGGTCCTTCAAATTCACGATCTGAAATTCTTTTTTAAAACGATTATGGAAACCTCGTTTTGGTAGCCGGCGCTGAAGCGGAGTCTGCCCACCTTCAAAGCCTAATTTGCTTTTGAAACCAGACCTCGAACGCGCACCTTTTTCACCACGGCCAGAGGTACTGCCATGTCCCGAACCTTCACCTCGCCCCACACGCTTCCGCTTCTTGCGAGAGCCAGGTGCATAAGTTAAACTCCCTAAATTCATATCATCCTCAACAGCTTTATCTTCAGTCCCCCAAAAATTGACTTGCTGATTATTCGATCTCTTCCACCTCAACTAGATGACTTACTTTTTTAATCATCCCGCGAATTTGTGGCGTATCTCGATGCTCGACCGTTTGATGCATTCGGCGCAATCCTAACGTTCGCACCGTGATCTTCTGCTTCTCGCTATAATCAATAGGACTGCGTTTCAAAGTGATTCTCAATTTTTTGATCTTTTCGCTGCTCATTTCGTTTCTCAATTTTGCTGCTGGTTATCATCCCAAATTTTCACGATAATGGTTTAGTGAACACCTCTTTGTAGCTCACACCCTTTTTCTTAGCCACCTGTTGAACATCCAGCAATTCATTCAGTGCTTTCATTGTCGCTTTTACGACATTATGCGGATTGGACGAGCCAAGGGATTTGGTAAGGATGTTTTTGATGCCCGCCGCGTCCAGTACCGCTCGAACCGCTCCACCAGCGATCACACCAGTTCCTGGGGACGCCGGCTTCAGAAATACTTTAGCGGCACCGAATTTGGCTGTAATGGCATGAGGAATCGTCCCATTGATCACTGGAACTCGAACCAGATTTTTCTTCGCGTTATCGGTTCCTTTGGTGATTGCGTCAGTTACTTCGTTCGCCTTGCCAAGACCAATCCCCACGTGGCCATTACCGTCACCAACCACAACAATGGCATTAAAACTAAACCGTCGCCCCCCTTTGACCACTTTGGCAACCCGATTCACTTGAACCACGCGTTCTTTGAGATCCAGTTCTCCAGGACTGATGCGTTCTACTCTTTTCACAATTGCTCTCTCCACGTTTTTCGTTAGAACTTCAAACCACCTTTGCGGGCAGCATCGGCCACTGCCTTCACTCGACCATGATAGATATAGCCATTGCGATCAAACACCACCTTATCCACATTGAGCGCCAATGCCTTTTTCGCAATACCAGCTCCCACTACTTCTGCTTGCTTTAATTTGGTCTTGGCCTGCTCGACCTCTGGCAACAGCTCTTTGGTTAAGGTTGAAACCCCTGTTAGCGTGCGCTGATTCACATCATCCACTAATTGCGCATAGGTATGCTTCAGACTCTTATAGACCACCAGTCGCGGCCGTTCTGGAGTGCCGAACACCCGCTTTCTAATATGCTGCTTCTTGCGCAATCGAGCATAGTCGTGTTGTTTTCTGCTTAATCTCATAATTTCATCGTATGGTTTAATTAGGTCCAATCAACTAATATTTATGCGTACGAATCTTTAGCCTGCGGTCTTGCCCGCTTTGCGAGCAATATATTCATTCTCGTATTTGATCCCTTTGCCCTTATAAGGCTCTGGTGGCCGGAACGATCGTATTTTGGCCGCCACCTGCCCCACCAATTGCTTATCGATCCCACTCACGATAATTGCCGTGGGGCTCTCCAATTTGATGGTTATCCCCTCTGGAGGCTTGAACAAAATCGGATGCGAATATCCCAGATAGAGCATCAATGCTTTATTTTTAAGCTCCGCTCGATAGCCAACGCCAACAATCTCCAGCTTCCGAGAAAATCCCTTTTCCAATCCCATCACCATGTTCTGGATCAATGAACGGTAAAGACCGTGCAGCGCTCGGTGAAATTTGCTATCGCTTGGTCGTTGCACTCGGATCAGTTTCTCCTCTGGCTGATATTCCACGGTGATCGCCGGATGAATTGTCTGTTGCAGCGATTGATTTCCCTTAGAAATCGTAATGACCTGATCAGCTATCGTTATGCCGATGCCGGGAGGAACCGCTATCGGCTTTCTACCAACTCGTGACAATTTTTAAACTCCTTCGCTTTATAGTCCTACCAGATATAACACAACACCTCTCCGCCAACACCAAATTGGCGTGCTTCTCGATCGGTAACCACGCCCTTTGACGTAGAAAGAATCGCTATTCCCAAATTATTCATAACTCGAGGAATCTCTGTCGCCCCAACATATTGACGTAGGCCTGGCTTGCTCACCCGCTGCAATTTGGTGATCGCGCTCGTCTCAGCTTCATCGTATTTCAAATATATCCGAATGATGCCCTGCTTCCCATCATCGATCTTGATGTAGTTTTGAATATAGCGGTATTCCAGCAAGATTCGAGTGATCTCCTCTTTGATGCGCGAATAAGGAATATCCACCTTCGCATGTTTAGCTTTAATTGCATTTCGAATTCGCGTCAAATAATCCGCAATCGGATCAGTCATCGACATGAGTTGTCTCTCCATTACCTAAAATTTCATCTAATTGCATTTACCAACTTGCTTTCACCACGCCAGGGATCTGCCCTTGTAGGGCTAATTCTCGAAAACAAATGCGACACAGGCCAAACTTTCGATAGTAGCCACGAGGTCGCCCGCAGCGTGAGCAGCGATTATGTTGTCTCACTTTGAATTTCGGTTGCTTCTTGGCTTTAACGATCAGTGCTTTTCGTGCCAAAGTTGTTATCTCCTCAATTTATCCAAATTATAGGCGATTGACCAATTCACTTCTACGCTTTGCCCTTTTTAGCGAAAGGCACCCCCAGGGCAGATAGTAACTCATATCCCTCTTCATCTGTCTTCGCAGTTGTAACAATTGTGATATTCATGCCGCGAATTTTATCGATCTTGTCGTAATTGATCTCTGGAAACACGATCTGTTCTTTCAATCCTAATGAAAAATTTCCCCTGCCATCCATGGAACGATCGGAAAAACCGCGGAAATCGCGCACGCGCGGAACCGCAATGTTGAGAAGTCGATCAAGAAACTCGTACATTCGCCAACCGCGCAATGTCACAAAACAGCCAATGGGCACCCCAGCACGAAGCTTAAAATTCGAAATGGACTTCTTCGCTTTCGAAATCACAGGTCGCTGCCCTGCAATTTGCATCAGTTCTTCCACTGCAGTGTCCAACAGCTTGCTGTTTTCAATCGCCTCCCCTACCCCCATGTTAATGACAATCTTTTCTAGCTTCGGCACCTGCATCACATTTTTGTAGTTGAACTTTTTTTGCAGCGCCGGGACAATCTCTTCTCGATATTTTTTTAGCAATCTTGGAAAATAATCCATCTTTTTCCCTATTCAGCTTTAATATTCTTTATTTGGATACCTTGGTGACAATCATCTCACCACACTTCTTGCAATAGCGCACACGGCTCGTGCGGCCTTTGGTGGTATCGACCACCGGCTTCATCCCTGTCGTGGTTAACTTATTGCACTTCGGGCAGATCACCATCGCGTTGGAAGCATGGATCGGTGCTTCCCGTTCCACAATTCCTCCCTGGGGCAATTTCTGACTCGGTCGCATATGACGCTTAATAAAGTTGACCCCTTCCACAATGATGCGATTCTTATCTGGGAATACCTTCAGCACCCGTCCTTGCTTACCGCGATCATCGCCGGTGATTATTTGTACCATGTCATCTTTTTTAATATGCATGACTTATCCAACCCTAATTTTGATTATAACACTTCTGGTGCTAACGAAATTATCTTCATGAATTGCTGATCTCGCAACTCTCTGGCAACCGGCCCAAAGATACGCGTACCCTTCGGCTCACTTTGCTCATTGATTAAAACCGCCGCATTCTCATCGAAGCGAATATAGCTGCCATCCTTTCGCCCAACTTCCTTTTTGGTACGAACTACAACAGCTTTGCTGATATCTCCCTTCTTTACAGAGCCTCCCGGGATGGCAGATTTTACCGTTACTACGATCACATCGCCAACACTGGCATATTTCCGTTTGCTTCCACCCAGTATCCGAATGCACATCACCTTTTTTGCGCCAGTATTATCCGCCACATTCAATCTTGTATATTCCTGTATCATCGCTACCTATTGCTCCTCCGCTAAACTAAATCGCTTCTGGATCATTCACTATTTTGCGCGTTCAATAATTTCAACTAGCCGCCACCGTTTGCGACGGCTTAGCGGACGAGTCTCCATTATTTTGACCAGATCGCCCACGTGGCTTTCATTGTTCTCATCATGGGCCATAAACTTGCTGCTTTTTTTAATAAATTTGCCATAGATGGGTTGACGAACATTCCGTTCGACAATGATCACGCGACTTTTGTTCATTTTATCGCTCAGAACTCGTCCGATCTTTATTTTGCGCTGGTTCCGCACTGTTGTCATAGCTAATTATACTCCACATTATTCATTACTTTGTGCCACCGGGGTCCTGATCCCCAATTCGATCTCGCGCAACACCGTCTTCAGCCGCGCAATATCACGCCGCACCGTGCGAATCCGCAACGGATTATCAAGCTGATGGGTAGCGTGTTGAAATTTCAAGTTCTGCAGTTCTTCCTGAGCATCTTCCAAGCGCTGTCGGATCTCTGCCTCAGGCAATTGGGCAATCTCATCTATCTTCATCGTTTACACTCCAAAATCAGATCGTGACACAAATTTGGTCTTAATCGGCAATTTATGAGCTGCCAGTCGAATGGCTTCTTGCGCCACATCGCGACTGACGCCTTCAATTTCAAATAGAATCCGGCCTGGCTTTACCACGGCTACCCAGAACTCGGGAGCACCCTTGCCCTTTCCCATTCGGGTTTCCGCTGGTTTTTTGGTCACTGGTTTGTCCGGGAAAATGCGAATCCATACCCGACCGCCTCGTTTGATATGACGGGTAATTGCAATACGAGCGGCCTCGATCTGGCGACTCGTGATCCAAGCCGGTTCCAATGCTTTTAAGCCATATTCTCCGAATTCGACTGTGGCGCCACGATAGGCCTTGCCCCGTCGTCTTCCGCGTTGTTGTTTTCGATATTTCGTCCGCTTTGGCATTAACATGACTGGTATTCTCCACAAAAAAGCTGCTTTCTATTCATTGCGCCTCATGGCGCCAGCAGACCTCACCGATTGATCCTTCACCATCCTTTGATCGCTATTAGCCTTCTGGGGTGAATTTCTCCCCTTTGCAAATCCATACCTTCACACCGATGACACCATAGGTGGTTTTTGCAATCGTCGATGCATAATCGATATCCGATCGAAGCGTGTGCAATGGGATCCGGCCCTCTTTATATTGCTCCGTCCTGGCCATTTCAGCACCTCCAAGCCGTCCAGCACAGCGGATTTTCACCCCCTCAGCTCCCATCCGGCGCGCCGACATGATCGCCTTTTTCATAGCGCGCCGAAAGCCGATCTTGGATTCAATTTGATTCGCCACATTGCGAGCCACCAGATACGCATCCAGTTCTGGTCGCTTGATCTCTTCGATATTGAGCTGGATCTCTTTTCCAGTGACTTTCTGCAATTCCACTTTCAATTTGTCGACTTCAGCCCCCTTGCGGCCAATCACGATCCCAGGACGCGCCGTGTGGATCGTCAATGTGATCTTTTTGGCAGTCCGCTCAATCTCGATCCGTGACACACCGGCATGTTCCAAGCGCGCACGAACATATTTTCGAATGGTTAGATCTTCTGTCAGCTTTTCATCGAAATTGCGCTCATCGAACCAGTTGGACTCCCAGGTCCGATTGATCCCCAATCTCAAACCGATCGGATTAACTTTCTGTCCCAAACGTTCCTCCTCATTCAAACTTACTTTTCCACTTCGGCCACTTTAACAGTGATGTGGCTGGTGCGTTTGCGAATTCTCACTGCTCGCCCCATCGAGGCAGCCCGGAACCGTCTTAAAGTAATTCCCTCATCAACACGCAATTCTTTGATATATAATGTATCGGGATCCACTTTCGAACTGCCTTCCACATTCAGCATGTTAGCAACCGCCGAGCGTAATGCTTTCTCGAGCGGTTCGGTGGCCGCTTTCCGCGTAAAATGCAAAATGTTAATGGCTTCCCCTACATTCTTGCCCCGAATCAGCTCAGCGACCCGCCGAATCTTTCGAGGGGACATCCTCACAAATCTCGCCACTGCTTTCGCTTCCATTCCATTACTCCATTTGCGCCATTAAGGCCCTTTAGCTTCCTTTGCTTTCGTTTGCTCTATTTTACCTTTGTTTTCTTATCCGATTTGCCTGCGTGCCCGCGAAACGTCCGTGTCAATGCAAATTCGCCCAACCGATGCCCCACCATATTCTCGGTGATAAATATCGGGATAAATTTGTTCCCATTGTGGACCGCGATGGTATGGCCGACAAAATCTGGGGTAATCGTACTCGCGCGAGCCCAGGTTTTGATCACACGTTTCTGGTTGGACTGGTTCAGCAATTGGATCTTTTTCAGCAGTTTGACGTCCACATACGGACCTTTTTTGACTGATCTTGCCATAATTCTGCAACCTATTTTCTTCGCTTAATGATTAAGGAATCTGAATTCTTTCGTTTGCGTGTCTTTTTCCCTTTGGATAGCAGTCCCCATGGTGAACAAGGATGTCGACCACCTGATGACTTCCCCTCACCGCCTCCCATCGGATGATCCACCGGATTCATTGCCACGCCGCGAACCTTGGGCCGAAAACCCAACCAACGCGTCCTACCAGCTTTGCCAATTGAAATGTTCTCATGCTCGACATTGCTCACTTGTCCAAGGGTTGCTCGACAGTCTAATAACACCATCCGAACCTCGCCCGACGGCAATTTGATCTGAGCGTATCGTTGCTCTTTGGCGATGAGTTGGGCATAGCTACCTGCACTTCGAGCCAACTGGCCCCCCTTACCGATTTTCATTTCAATATTATGGATCAGCGAGCCCAGCGGAATATTCCGCAACGGTAAATGATTTCCAACATGAATCTCCGCCCGGTCCGAGGCGATGACCGTGTCATTCACGTTCAAACCTACGGGACATAGAATATAACGTTTTTCCCCATCTGCATAGGTCAACAGAGCAATCCGAGCTGTGCGATTGGGATCATATTCAATGGCCGTAACTCTGGCTGGAATGTCTATCTTATCCCGCTTAAAATCAATGATCCGATATGCCCGTTTGTGACCACCACCTCTATGGCGACAGGTAATCCGGCCCATATTGTTGCGGCCCCCAGTCTTCTTCAATGGCACCAAAAGCGCGCGTTCCGGCTCGGTCTTCGTGATCTCTTCAAAAGTCGATACGGTCTTGAACCGCAATGTCGGGGTTATTGGTTTAAACGATTTAATACCCATGTTCTCTCTCCACTACCATGCCATCTCACCATCTCGTGCTACGCGGCTTCAAAGAAATTAATTGAATCCCCTTCTCGAAGCGTGACTATCGCTTTTTTCCAATCGGAACGCTTGCCACGAGTAATGCCGCGTCGCGTATTCATCTGCTTTGCCTTACCTTTGACATTGATGATGCGAACATTTTCCACAGTCACATCAAAACGGCGCTGCACCGCTTGTTTTACCATGATCTTGTTTGCATTCCGAGCCACTTTAAAGGCATATTTGCGATCCGTCTCCTGAAGCTTCAGGATCTTTTCTGTCAGGATCGGTTTAATCAGTATCTCGCTAGTTTTCATCATGCGGCACAAACCTCTGCAATTTTTTCAAGCGCGTTCTGCTGAATTAACAAAATCTCGCAATTTAAAATATCATACGTTGATGCATCCGTGGCTGGTCGAATGAATAAATTAGGAATATTGCGACCTGCTCGAACCAGCATGGGATCATACTCAGTAGTCAATAACAGCACCTTTTTATCCGCAATGTTCAGACTCTTGAGAATCTGATACATTTCTTTAGTCTTCGGCTGAGTTAGCTTGAAATCCTCAACCACCATCACTGCATTGCTTTTAGCCTTATAAGTATAGGCAGAACCCCGTGCCAAACGCTTCATCTCTTTAGTGATCTTCATCTTGGGCTCGCGAGGTTGCGGACCAAACACCCGACCGCCGCCAACCCACAATGGCGACCGGATCGTACCAGCGCGGGCTGTTCCTCTCCCTTTCTGCCGCCAGGGTTTGCGTCCTCCGCCTCGTACCAGCGCTCGGTTGCGACTTGCGGCTGTCCCTTGATGTCGATTCGTCATCTGCG
This sequence comes from candidate division KSB1 bacterium, assembly GCA_034506395.1. NCBI lineage: Bacteria > Pseudomonadati > Candidatus Zhuqueibacterota bacterium. The sequence continues at coordinate 52,334 of JAPDPQ010000005.1, forward strand.
TCCGAACCGCTTGATAGATCAAATGATCGTTCGGCTCAACATCAAAGACTTCATCTGGAAGTTCCACTGGCTTTCCCGTGGATGCACCATCTGTTTTAAATACTTCTAATTCCATATCCATTCCATTTAGCTCATCATCTTTTCACTAGGCTTGCTGCTTCTTGATAAACACAAAATTTTGATTGCGACCTGGGACGGCACCTTTCACCATTAGCAAATTCTTTTCAACATCCACCTTAATCACCTTAAGGTTTCGAACGGTCACTTGCTCATTGCCCATGCGTCCCGCCATTCGCAACCCCTTATACACGCGAGAAGGATACGATGACTGGCCTAATGAGCCCGGCGCGCGATGTCGATCGCTTTGACCATGGGTTTTGGGGCCTCCGCGGAAATGATGCCGTTTCACTGCGCCCATAAACCCCTTGCCTTTCGAGATCCCAGTAACCGAGACCAGATCTCCAACGGAAAAGAGACTAACCCTCAGCTCGTCACCCAACTTCAAATTGTTCATTCCATCAAAATTACGAAACTCCTTCAAAATTCGAAGCGGTCTAACGTTGGCCCGCTTAAAGTGTCCCATAAGCGGACGCGTAATCAACTTCTCGCGCACTGGTTCGAAACCTAATTGCACCGCATCATAACCGTGCTTTTCGCGCGTGCGCAGGTCGGTAACATAACAGGGACCAGCCTCCAGCACCGTGACGACCACATTCTGTCCACTGTCATCAAAATACCGTGTCATTCCGATTTTTTTGCCGATTAGACTACTCATGATTGTTCTTCATTTCATTAAATGGGTTATCATTTTGCTCATTGTTGCTATCTAACAAAACCATAATGGAGCGATATTGGCTTCGCTCTAGCGTTGTGAGGCTGGCATCATACTTTGATCTCAACATCCACTCCTGCCGGTAGTTCTAATTTCATCAATGCATCCACCGTTTTGGGATTTGAGTTTAAAATATCAATCAACCGCTTATGAATCCTCGTCTCAAATTGCTCGCGGGACTTTTTATCTACATGGGGCGAGCGCAATACCGTGTAAACTGTGCGTTTTGTCGGTAAAGGGATCGGTCCCGAGATATGAGCCCCAGTTTGTTTGGCCGTCTTGATGATTTTATCGGCCGATTTGTCAATCAGACGATGGTCATAAGCTTTCAATTTGATTCGTATTTTTTGTCCAGCCATGTTATGCTCCACTACTCACGTTGCATTTTAAAATGTCAGCCGCCATGCTTAATGACTATTCGATAATTTTGGTTACGACGCCAGCGCCGACGGTGCGACCACCCTCGCGAATCGCAAACCGCAAACCCTCTTCCATCGCGATCGGTGTGATCAACTCCACATCCATGTTCACATTATCCCCAGGCATCACCATCTCCACCCCCTCGGGCAACCGAATCGTCCCCGTCACATCCGTCGTCCGAAAATAAAACTGCGGCCGATACCCATTGAAAAACGGCGTGTGCCGACCCCCCTCCTCCTTGCTCAACACATACACCTCCCCCTTGAACTTCGTATGCGGCGTGATACTCCCAGGCGCCGCAATCACCTGCCCCCGCTGCAACTCATCCTTATCCACTCCCCGCAACAACACCCCTATGTTATCTCCCGCCTGTCCCTCATCCAATAACTTCCGAAACATCTCCACCCCCGTGCACACCGTCTTCCGCCTCACTCCCAATCCCACGATCTCCACCTCATCCCCTACCTTGATCCGTCCTCGCTCCACTCGACCTGTCCCTACCGTCCCTCGCCCCGTAATACTAAACACATCCTCCACCGGCATCAAAAACGGCTTGTCCACCGCCCGCACCGGCGTCGGAATATAATTGTCCACCGCCTCCATCAACTCCAATATCGGCTTCACCTTCTCCGGATCATCCGGATGCTCCAACGCCTGCAACGCACTCCCCTTGATCACTGGAATCTCATCCCCTGGAAACTCATACTGACTCAGTAACTCCCGAACCTCTAACTCCACCAACTCCAATAACTCCGGATCATCCACCTGGTCCACCTTGTTCAAAAATACCACCAAATACGGCACATTCACCTGCCGCGCCAACAACACATGCTCCCGCGTCTGCGGCATCGGCCCATCCGCCGCCGATACCACCAATATCGCCCCATCCATCTGCGCCGCCCCAGTAATCATGTTCTTCACATAATCCGCATGACCCGGACAATCCACATGCGCATAATGCCGCTTCGCCGTCTCATACTCCGCATGATGCACATTGATCGTCAAACCCCGCGCCTTCTCCTCCGGCGCATTGTCGATCTCCTCATACGTCTTCGCCTTCGCTAAACCCTGTCGCGCTAACGTGTGCGTAATCGCCGCCACCAACGTCGTCTTCCCATGATCCACATGCCCTATCGTCCCTATATTCACATGCGGCTTCGTCCGCTGAAACTTCTCCTTCGCCATGACTCAATCCTCCGCGAAAAGTTCTTAGATTCTAATTCGATTCTAATTTATCTATTTGGAGCCCACGATCAGGATTGAACTGATGACCTCATCCTTACCAAGGATGTGCTCTACCAACTGAGCTACGTGGGCTTAAGTTTCATAAATTCTCAAAACTCACCTTCATCCAGAATCACCCAAGGGATCGCGATTCTTTCCCAAGAAAAAATCATTTTAAAAGTTGTGTAGAAATGCACTTTAGCCGTTTGAGTGGTGAATGGAGGAGGCTGTTCCGCAATATTTGCTTCGGTTCATCTCAGACGCTTTAAACCCCTCATCATTAGCTTTATGACATGGTCGATCATCTAACACAAAATGACTGATAATATTCATTAATGCGATAGATTTTTTCGCTCCGATTATCTCTGAAACGAAGTTCTTCCCCTTCTAAACCAGCCACACCACACTTACTCCCCCTTCTTTCCATCAAGTTGTAAAAAAAAACAACTGAAGCCTTAAGCTAATAATGAGGGGTTTATCATACGGAGCGGGAAACGGGATTCGAACCCGCGACCCTCAGCTTGGAAGGCTGATGCTCTAGCCAACTGAGCTATTCCCGCAATACAACTTGTGTTGACTTTCTTTGGGTTTGCTATCCTTAGCTTCTGTCAAACTAACAAAACAAAAATAAAAACCAAAAAGTGGTGGGAAGGGGAGGATTCGAACCTCCGAAGGCAGAGCCGACAGATTTACAGTCTGTTCCCTTTGACCGCTCGGGAACCTTCCCAGTTGATTTTAATTCCTCGTGCAGAGGAATTTTATTCTGAAAAACATTAATTCTGAGTGTAGAAACAGTGATCGATCAAATTCCTAGTGCCTAAATCTCGTATCGTTTCAACAATAATTCGATTGCGATCTTCAATTAATAAACTAACAACCAGCAATGAATTGATCACTCAGAGCCACCAGCAGGAATCGAACCCGCGACATCCTCATTACAAGTGAGGTGCTCTACCTACTGAGCTATGGTGGCAATAAAATATTGTCATACCCAAAATGGGCATAATTCCCGAAACTAAAATCCCTAATATAATATTTTATTCTTAAAAGTCAAGATTTTTTTTTAAAATTTTTCTCTAGTTTTTTATGTGTGTTATAAGCAATCTTAACACAATGTGCACTCTCTTGTTATGTCAGCCTTGAACTCCGTCTAATAAATTGTTCTTGATTATCATATTTTAATTGATTAAATTTATAAATAAATTGAATCGTTCAAAATTACGTAACATATAACAATTTTCATGTAAACAATGTTCCCCTTTCTACTATTTTTTAGTCCAAGGAGAACTCCCATGCCTGAACCGATCGAAAAAGTCATCCAATTTCTCGTTTGTCCTCAAAATGATTTTATCGGTAAAATAGCAAAAGCGGCAAAACGACCAAATAAGTTGCATATCGGTTATAAGGGTGCATTGAAATTGAGAGGCGATGCTACCCGAGGAGAGCCAGATTTTTTCATTGAAACTGTAAAACGGTTTTTTGATGATGAGATCGATGGCAATGAGAAAATTTACATCGTCATCGATGAAGACTGGCATCCATTTAGTTGTCCTGAGTTTAAAACGTTCGATAGCCATTGCGTAAAGGGATCAGAAGGGGCGAAACTCCCTGGTGAATTGGAACAATTTCGGCGTCATCCACGCACCCGCGTGATTCGCGCCAATTCAATTAATGTGGCTAGCGCTCCACAATATGGGAAAATTATCAACGAAATCTGCGGGGACACAAGGCCCTCAAACATCCGCATCGGCGTATTCGGTGTATGGACGCATATTAAGGTTGAATATCTCCTGTTCAACCTTCATACTGTTCCCCCAAAATTCTATTTCAGCCAGATGGCAGTCTGCGAACCGCTCTGCGCTAGCCCCAATCGCGACTCCCATAATACGGCAATTAAGAAATTCAAAAACGACTTCAAGATCCAGGTTTTTGAAAATATTGATCAATATTGCGCGGAATGGTTAGGCCTGAATCCTGAAAAATTTGCGATCAAGCTGGATAGACATCAGGAACCAGATGACGAGAGTAAAACTGAACAGTGATCTGCTTCAGTAAAAATTGAAACAGGTGTCGAATAACTCAACTGGCAATTCTAGTTCTTCGCTAAATTGACGGAGAATATTATGAGCCATACACTGTTAGATAGCCAAGATGCTAAAGCTATGCTGCTTCGAGGCGAGCCGTTGCAGCATTTCATTATTCCATCATTAGATATTTCGAGACAAACTTTCGATCAAAACATTACTATCATCGATTGTATCATCGATCAATTCGATGCCAGCCATTGTATCTTCAGAGGTAAAGTTGACTGCACCAAGACTCAGTTTGGGAAACGAAGTGCTCAGCATTCGGAATCCAATCTCTCAAATGCAACCCCAGTTGGCGAAGATATCAAATTTTGTCACAGTTTTTTTGATCAGGATGCTATTTTTGATTGTTGCGAATTTTATTTTCCAGCAGATTTCTCTCAAGTTAATTTTAGCCATGGAGCTCAATTCAACGGCACACAATTCCACCAAGAGGTAAACTTTTTTGCTGCAACTTTAGAAAACCTTCCATCTTTCGAAGCAGCGCGGTTTCATCAAGAAGCTAATTTTTCTAGTGTGCATTTCGGCCAGGAGGCAATTTTTCGATCGTCCACTTTCTTTGATCAGAGTGACTTCATAAATGCCCAATTTCAGAACGCTGAATTCGAAAATGCAACATTTAGAAACCAAGCCAATTTTGAAAATGCCAATTTCAATGGCTGGGCGGATTTTTCTGAGGGAAATTTTGCTGGCGAAGCCAATTTCATTTATGCTAATTTTGAAAACGGGGCTGATTTCAGTAATGCTAAATTCGAACATACGGCTAAATTTGAAAAAGCCAATTTTAAAGAAGACTGCTATTTCAATGAAACTGAATTTCAAAGCTTGGCCGATTTTGACACCGCAGTCTTCCACAAAGGCGCTGATTTCAGAAGATGCCATTTCCTCGATCATGCAGAATTCCGAAGTGCCCAGATCAATGACGGATGTTTCGCTGATCTTCTTTGTGAAAAACCGATAAACCTGGCGAAGATTTCCGCCACTAAGATCGACTTTCAAGGCGCCCAGTTTAGAAATGATGTCACTTTTTCTGATAGCACAGTGCAACAATCTGCCAATTTCAGCGGTGCAAGATGTGAAAAATTGGTCTGTTTCGATCATGCCGCGCTCACAAAATCGTCTTTTACTCAGGTCCAATTCAGTGACCACTGCTCGTTTCAAGAGGCTAAATTTGCTGTCGATGCAAAATTCCACAACGCCACATTCAACACCGCGGATTTTTCGAGGGCGGTCTTTCTTGGACCGGTCCACTTTGATGAAACCAAATTTGGTCATACGGTGCTTTTTCGTCATGCGAAATTTGATCAAGGTGAAATCTGTTTCAAATGTGTGACCTTTTTGGAGCGGGCGGATTTCACTGGTGCCGAGTTCAATGACGTGATTTGCCTTCAGGATGTGATCGCAGAATCCATCGTAATAACATGGGAACAGGTCGCTGGCAAAATGGTCACGCATCGGCTGAAAAAATACGATGAGGCTACCAGGGTCTATGGACTCCTAAAAAATATTTTTGAGCGACAAAATCGTTATGAAGATATGGATCAGGCTTATCGATTGTTCAAAAGGATGGAACGCAAGGCCAGGGCGAAGCGAGGCGGTCATATATGGGAACAGATCAAACGGTTTTTTAATTTTTTGATTCTCGATCTCGGTTCTGGCTATGGCACTCGTCCCATGAATATTGCAATCACCACATTGATCATTATTCTCCTTTTTGGAGGTATCTACTATCTTGGAAGTGATCAAATTATGGTTGCAGGAAATCCGCTTTCGTTATCCAGTCCCATAGAACGACTGGTCTTCTGCCTTTATTTTAGTGCGGTTTCGTTTGTTACATTGGGCGCTGAGAATTTGTCTCCCAATTACTACTCTTGGCTCAAATATGTCGTAACGTTCCAGGCGTTTCTTGGGTTCTTTTTGATGACGTTGTTTGTGGCCACTTTCACGCGCAAAGTCATCCGATAACAAAATCGCCTCCTCAGTGGTACTGAAGAGGCGATTGGCATAAAATATCTTTATTAATTTTCAACTCAAGATAGCCTTCTGCTCCAGATCGTTTTATCAGGTTGGTCTTTTAGTTCAATGCCGAGCTTGGCCAGCTCATCACGGATGTGATCGGCCAATTTCCAGATTTTTTCAGCCCGCAATTTGTTTCTCACTTGAATCAATAATTCAATCAACTGATCCTCCTTCATCGAGATTTTCTTGGCCTCTCGAAATGAAAGGATCCCTAAAAAGCTATCGAACTCAATAAAGATATTCCTGATCTTTTTCAGCGCGAGAAGATCTGCTGGGTTGGGTGAAAAATTTGATAAGATCAGATTCGCTTCTCGAACCAGGTCGAAAAGCTTTGCCATAGCACCAGCGGTATTAAAATCGTCATCCATTTCATTGATGAAACCGGTTTTAATTTCATCAATGGCCTGAGCTAAGAACGCAGTTGTGGAGCTTTCATCAAGAACTTGATCAGCCAGCGCAGCATCGATCCGATCTAAAGTGGAAACGATCCGATCCAGCGCATTTTGCGCCTCTCGGATCCGTTCTTCGCTGAAATTAATGGGACTCCGGTAATGTTTCAGCAAGAAGAACATCCGAATCACTGCTGGGTGATAGCGCTCGAGAATTTCGCGAGCAGTAAAAAAATTGCCCAGCGACTTGGACATCTTTTCTCCTTCGATATTGAGAAAGCCATTATGCATCCAATATTTCACCCATGGCTTACCAGTGGCCCCTTCACTCTGGGCAATTTCGTTTTCGTGATGAGGGAACACGAGATCTACGCCTCCAGCATGGATATCGAATGATTCTCCAAGATATTTGGTGGACATAACGGAACATTCGATATGCCAGCCAGGACGGCCCTTTCCCCAGGGACTCTCCCAATACGGCTCTCCTGGCTTAGCCGCCTTCCACAATGCGAAATCCAATGGATTTTTCTTGCGCGGATCCACCTCGATTCGCGCGCCAGATTCTAATTCTTCGATCTTTTTGCCCGATAGTTTTCCATAGCCAGCAAATTTTTCAACCGAATAATAGACATCTCCATTGACCTGGTACGCCATGCCGTTTTGGATCAATTTTTCTATCAGGGCAATGATGTCTGGAATATGCTCTGTCGCTCGCGGATAGGCGTCGGCTGGTTGGATGCCCAATCGCCTCGCGTCCTCAAAAAAGGCAGCCGCATATTTTTCTGCCACCTCCATGGCTGATATTTTTTCTTCATTCGCTCGTTTGATGATTTTGTCGTCAATGTCAGTCAAATTGGTGACAAAGGTCACCTCGAATCCTCGAAACTTCAAATAGCGCCGAAATACATCAAACAGGATGAACGGCCGCGCATTGCCGATATGAAAATAATCGTATACGGTCGGACCGCACATGTACATGCGCACTTTGCCGGGCTCAAGTGGCTCAAGCAGTTCTTTCTGTCGGGAGAGCGTATTATAAATTTTTATCGCCATAGTTAATCCAAGAATTTTTGGGTCATGTGTTTGGTCATTTTACCTGATTCGTCGAATTGCCCCGCTCATCCAGTTGATCTTGAAACTAAAACAGCTTTCTTTCGAATCGGTGTAATTTAAAAGCGTGGTCTCTTTGGCTGCTATTTCAGTTAACGATGATATTTTTTAACACGCTTGTCTGAATCAAGGTTCTAATCGCATCAAGATGATGCTTTCGCAAACCGTTTTCTCGCGTTTGGGAGTCCATCAAACAAGATTCAGCATTCTCTTGCAACCTATGGAAAATTTCACCATCGATGGATATTTAACAGCGCACTACATCGTCTGCTGGTTTTTAGCAATTTTCGCCCAGGTATCGCGCAGCGTAACGGTTCGATTAAATACCAATTTGTCATTGGTCGAATCTGGATCGACGCAGAAATAGCCGAGCCGCTCGAATTGGAACCGTTCCCCTGGTTTAGCGCTCGCCAAGCTTGGTTCTAAGTAGCAAGAGGTGAGACGCTCAAGCGATCTTGGGTTCAAATTGGCAGTGAAATCCTGACCATCTTCGACCTCCTCGGGATCCTCCTTGATGAAGAGATGATCGTACAGGCGAACCTCGGCTGGAATCGCATGTTTCGCAGAAACCCAATGGAGCGTAGCTTTCACCTTGCGCTGATCTGGAGTCCAACCGCCACGGCTTTCTGGGTCATAGCTACAATGCAATTCGACGATCTCCCCAGTCTGGGGATGCTTCACGACGTCGGTGCATTTGATATAATAAGCATAGCGCAAGCGTACCTCTCGCCCTGGGGAAAGTCGGAAAAATTGTTTGGGCGGATTTTCCATAAAATCGTCTTGCTCGATATAGAGCACTTTCGAAAACGGCACCTTCCTCATTCCCATATCTGGGTCTTCGGGATTGTTCATAGCATCGAGCAATTCGACTTTGTCCTCTGGATAGTTGTCAATAATCACTTTAAGCGGACGCAAAACAGCCATAACGCGGGGTGCGCGCTTGTTCAAATCTTCGCGCAGACAATGCTCCAGCAAATTGATGTCCACCACACTATTGGCTTTAGCGACGCCGATCCGCTCGGCAAAATCGCGGATCGCTTCTGGTGTATAACCGCGTCGCCGTAATCCAGAAATTGTAGGCATACGCGGATCGTCCCATCCTGAAACATGGCCTTCTTGGACCAATCGAAGCAGTTTCCGCTTGCTCATCACGGTATAGTTGAGATTGAGCCGGGCAAATTCGATCTGCTGAGGACGATAAATGCCCAATTCGATCAGAAACCAATCGTACAAAGGACGATGATCCTCGAACTCCAGCGTGCAAATGGAATGCGTGATCCCTTCGATGGAATCTTCGATGCCATGAGCCCAGTCATACGTCGGATAGATACACCATTTGTCGCCGGTGCGATGATGTGAAGCATGAATGATGCGATACATTACTGGGTCGCGCATATTGAGATTTGGGGAAGCCATATCGATTTTCGCTCGAAGGGTGCGGGAACCGTCTGGGAACTCCCCTGCGCGCATCCGTTGGAACAGATCGAGATTCTCCTCGACAGAGCGATTGCGATAGGGACTCTCGATTCCTGGCTGGGTTAAAGTGCCTCGATATTCACGGATCTGGTCCGGGGTCAAATCACAGACATAGGCCTTGCCTTTCTTGATCAATTGAATGGCATACTCGTACATCTGTTCGAAGTAATCGGATGCGTAATATAACCGATCCTGCCAATCGAACCCCAGCCAGCGCACATCTCGAATGATGGCTTCGATATATTCGACATCCTCCTTGCTGGGATTGGTATCATCGAAGCGCAAATTGCATAACCCCCCAAATTTTTCTGCCAAGCCAAAATTCAAACAAATCGATTTTGCGTGTCCAATATGAAGATACCCGTTCGGCTCTGGGGGAAAACGCGTGTGCACTCGTCCGCCGTATTTATTGGTCTCTAAGTCTTGTTGAATAATTTGTTCAATGAAATTCGTCACAGTTGGTCTTTTTTTCGGTTCGGTCATAGCATGACATCCTTCTTACATTTTAGGTGAAACCGGGTAGTTTACAGTTTAATCATCTATATTCATCTCAGGGTAACTCATGGAACATAAGAGATGAGACGATTTGAGCATTGATGATGTCAGAGGATTTTGATCGCCGCTGAGCGAGAAATCAATTCGCGAGGGCATTTTTAATAAATCGGAGACATTTTTCCTTGCCAAGGATCTCGGCAATATGCGGCAATTCTGGCCCATGCATTTTGCCGGTCAATGCAATGCGAATCGGGACCCAGAGGTCTCTTCCCATAATGCCCGTCTCATTTTGAACCGTCTTCATCATTTTGCGAAAGATATTGGCATCCAATTCCTCAATGGTATCCAATTCCCGCAGGAACGACCAAAAAATCTTTCTGGCACTGTCCTTTCGAATTACCGCCCGCGCCTCTGAGTCATCGATCACCACAGCATTTTGATAGAATATCGCTGCCTGCTGAATCACTTGCTCCATATAATCCAAGTAATTTTGCAGTACCGCCATCATTTTTTTGGTCGACTCAAAATCGCCAATCGGATATTTCGCCCGTTTTAGGAAAGGAATCGCCAGTTCGGTCAGTCGGTCGAGGTCGAGCTGCCGAATGTAATATCCATTCATCCAGTTCAACTTTTCGATATTAAATACCGCCGCAGCTTTGGAGATGCGCTTAAAATCGAACTCGTCGATCAATTGCTGGATCGAGAGAATTTCCTCGCCAGAAACGGATGACCAGCTTAACAAGCTCAGGAAATTGATGATGACCTCTGGCAAATAGCCTTTGCTGCGATAATAATCGATCGAGGTCGCACCATGGCGTTTCGAAAGGCGCGTTTTGTCTGGACCGAGGATCATCGGAATGTGCGCCAGCTTCGGAACGGTAAATCCCAGCGCATCATAAATGACAAGCTGTTTGGGCGTATTCGAGACATGATCATCGCCGCGAATAATATGAGTTATTTCCATCAAGCCATCGTCAACCACAGCAGCAAAGTTGTAAGTTGGAATCCCCTCACTGCGCATAATCACGAAATCGCCGATGTTGCTGCCATCGAACGATAAATGTCCTTTGATCAGATCATCGAACTCGATGGGTCCAGGAGGAACAATAAATCGAATGGCTGGTTTTCGGCCTTCGGCCAGATAGGCACGACGTTGCTCTTCGGTCAGATGCAGGCATTTTTGGTTGTATTTGATGGTCTCGCCTCGGGCCAAACTTTCTTTTCGCATCTCCTCAAGTTCTTCGGGAGTGCAAAAACAGTAATAGGCCTTGCCTGCGGCGATCAGCTTCTGAGCGTATTCCTGATAGATTGGCAGACGCTGCGATTGTCGATAATAGTGATGCGGACCTCCGACCTCTGGCCCTTCATCCCAGTGCAATCCAAGCCAACGTAAATCCTCGCAAATCTGCTGGGTATATTTATCGGCCGATCGTTCCAGATCGGTATCTTCAATCCTCAAAATGAATTTGCCATGCGTATTTTTAGCGAATAACCAGTTGAGAATGGCAGTTCGAACATTGCCAATATGAAGATGTCCTGTCGGACTTGGTGCAAATCTCACTCTTGTTTCCATACAACAATCGGTTTCTGTTCTGGATTCTAATTTTTCAGGATTAAACAGACCGCATGAGCAGCGATTCCCTCTTCTCGTCCGATCGCGCCGAGACCTTCGGCCGTGGTAGCCTTGATCGAAATTTGGTCCAGCCCAATCTGTAACACGTGCGCAAGATTGGCCTTCATGGTCGGCGCGATGGGGCTGATCGCGGGATGCTCTGCTATAACGGTCACATCGATATTGATAATTTCATAATGAGCGTCTCGCAACAGTTCGTCAATCCGTTGCAATAATTGCAAACTTGAGCTATCGCGAAAACGATCATCCGTAGGGGGAAAATAATGCCCGATATCCATCAACCCCGCAGCTCCCAACAATGCATCCCCAATAGCATGACATACCACATCCGCGTCAGAATGACCGATTAACCCCTTGGGATATGGAATATGAACGCCCCCGAGGATCAGTTTTCTCCCAGGGATGAGACGATGGACATCGTAGCCAGTTCCAATTTTCATCTGCGATGGCCGGATTTGATCCTTTAATAACAGTCCTGCTATTTCAAGATCCTCTGGAGTTGTAATTTTAAAGTTCTTGCGACTTCCCATGACAACAAAAATGGGCCTGCCCAGCAATTCCACCAATGCCGAATCATCAGTCGAAATAATCCCTCGCTGATAAGCATGATAATAGGCAGCGACGATGACATCCCGGTGAAATACCTGTGGAGTCTGAATCAGCCACGCAGACTCGCGGGATATGGTCTGTTGGATTTGAAAGTCAGAGACTATTTTAATGCTGTCATAGGCGGGAACTGCCACCACAGCCGCGCCAGTCTCCCGTCCTTTGGCAATCACTTCCTCAAGAAGGTCTAATGAGAGCAGCGGACGAACGGCATCATGAATGACCACGATTTCATCACGGTCGTCAATCGATTGCAATGCTTGATGTATAGAATCCTGTCGCGTGATGCCGCCAGAGAGAACTTGAAGGCTCTTGCTGATCGGCCAGCGATTCAGAATATTGTCTTGAACCAACGAAGTCCAGCGTTCTGGAACTACGAGAATAATACGATCAATAAATTGACAATGGCAAAATTTTTCTAAGGTATAAACTAGGATTGGTTTGCCATTGATTTCAGAGAACTGCTTTGGTACCGAGCCGCCCATCCTGATTCCCGATCCTGCGGCTGCAATGATCGCACAAACACCCACCACTATTCACCTAAAGAATCAACATTGCGTCGCCGTAACTATAAAAACGCCATTTTTCCTGAATCGCTTTTTGATAAGCTTTGAAAATAAAATCGCGACCGGCAAAGGCTGAGACCAACATCAATAACGTTGAACATGGCAGATGAAAATTGGTGACCAATCGATCAACAATCTTAATCTCATAGGGCGGATAGATAAATTTATCGGTCCAGCCTTTAGCTGGTTTGACCAGATTTTCTGAAGTTACAACTGACTCCAACACCCGTACGGTGCTGGTACCAACAGCAACCACATACTTGCCCTGCTTAATTGTCTGATTAATGGTATTCGCGGCTTCCTCTGAAATTTCATAATATTCCGAATCCATTTTATGACGGCTCAAATCTTCTACTACGACGGGTCGAAAGCTTCCCAAGCCCAGATGCAGCACAACGAACACCAATTTCACACCTTTTTTCTGGATTTTCTCGAGCAATTTTTCAGTAAAATGCAACCCCGCTGTCGGCGCCGCTACTGCGCCGCGCACCTTCGCATAAACCGTTTGATATCGTTCCTTATCAATTTCTTCCGAGTCGCGCTTGATATATGGAGGCAATGGTGATTTCCCCAACCGTTCGACATGATCATAAAAATCGCCCCGATAATTGAATCGGACTACCCTGCCACCAGATACCGTATTATCGATCACATCACAATAAAAATCCTTAGCAATGGTGAGCCGATTCCCAACACGAACTTTCCGAGCAGGTTTCACCAATACTTCCCAGAGGTTGTTTTCCAATTCTCGGAGCAGGAAAATTTCTACTTGGGCATCGGTCTTGTCCTTTGTGGCCATGAGTCGCGCTGGGAATACCTTGGTCTCGTTCAATACAAGACAATCCCCCGGATTTAAGTAATCGATGATATCAGAGAACACTTTCGTTTCAATTGTCTCAGTTTTTCGATCTAAAACCATCAAGCGAGATTGATCTCGTTTTTCAGCAGGATATTGGGCGATCAGTTCCTCAGGCAAATCGTACTTGAAATCAGAAAGCTTCATGTTTTGGCTCCTCATAATAGTTTTTGTTGGCGGGGTGATTTTAAAGCCAAATTGAAATGCCGATAGGCTTGTTCTGTCGCCACGCGGCCTCTCGGCGTCCGATGCAAAAAGCCCTGTTGAACCAAAAAAGGCTCATAAACTTCCTCAAGCGTGTCACTTTCTTCTCCAACAGCCAATGCTAAGGTATTGATCCCTACCGGCCCCCCATTAAATTTCTCAATAATGGTCATCAGAATCCGCTTGTCCATTTCATCGAGCCCCCTGGCGTCCACATCCAATTGATGCAGCGATTCGATGGCCAACTGGAGCGTAATTTTGCCATCCCCGGTCACCTGGGCGAAATCACGAATGCGCCGCAATAAGCGATTCGCAATCCGGGGCGTTCCCCGAGAGCGACGGGCGATCTCCATCGCAGCCTCCGGGTCTATTTCAATCCCCAATATGCGCGCAGAACGATGAATGATCAAAGTCAATTCATCAGGGGTATAATAATCCAGGCGACTGACCACTCCGAACCTGGCGCGCAAAGGCGAGGTCAACAGCCCGGCACGGGTCGTCGCGCCGACCAACGTGAACCGCGGCAGAGTCAATTGGATGGTCCGCGCATTAGGCCCTTTATCAATGATGATATCTAATTTAAAATCCTCCAACGCAGGATAGAGATATTCTTCGATTGTATGGTTCAGCCGATGAATCTCGTCAATAAACAAGACATCTCGATCTTCAAGATTGGTCAAAATCCCGGCCAAATCCCCAGGCTTTTCTAGCGCTGGACCTGAAGTCATAGTCAAATGGGATTTTAATTCATTGGCAATGATATAAGCCAAAGTCGTTTTACCCAGCCCGGGCGGTCCATAAAACAGGACATGATCCAGCGCCTCCCCACGACCTTTGGCGGCCTCAATGAACACGCGTAAATTCCTCTTCAGCTTCTCCTGTCCAATAAAATCCTTAAATGCCAGCGGGCGAATGGTTCGATCGAACTCATATTCGTCATCCAATCGATTGGGAGTGGTAGGACTTGTTCGTCGGTTGCGAATCATATTTTTCAATTAACTCGTATTGAAGATCGCCAAAGGTGTCTGATCCAAGATCTCATACCAGATTCAATGGAGGACTGAATCAAAAGCGGCGTTAAAGTGCCGTCTTCCAAAAAAATGGATGAAAGTCGATTTTGATTTTTGATTTGTCGCAACATAGCGCACTGCAATTCCAATGATTAGATCGACCGCAGCGCCCGCTTGATCAGGTCTTCCAGAGTGATCTCCGATGAACTTTCAGCCATTGCCTTCTGGATCGCTAATTGCACCTGATTCTTGGTAAATCCGAGCGACAATAATGCTGCTGCTGCCTGGTCCATCTTGCGCGATTGTTCATCCTCAACAGAGCTCGACGGCCTTAGCGCTTGAACCCCGCTGGTTGGCCGAGCAATTTTATCCTTTAAATCTAAAATCAATCGCTGTGCCGTCTTTCTGCCCACACCAGACAGCGATGTCAGAGCCTCAAGGTTCTCTTCCACGATATACTGCTGCAAATGATCGACTGAAACGCCAGAGAGAATTGCCTGGGCCTTGCGCGGCCCGATGCCTGGCGTGGAAATAAGCTGAAGAAACAGCTCACGCTCTTCCATCGAGCTGAACCCATACAATTGCAACATATCTTCGCGAACATGCAAATACGTCAACACCTTCGCTCGATCTCCCACAGCGCCGAGTCGTTCATAACAGGAGAGGGTAATGTTCACTAAATAGCCGACCCCGTTTATCGCTATCGTCAATTTTGTGGGCGTTTTTGTGACGATTATCCCTTCTAAAAAATCAATCATCAATGTTCAAAATTGAACTTTTATCTTGCTCAAAACCTATCACTGCGAACTTTGGTCATGTCAGATCATTTACATCAAATTCGAACTCCTTCGCTCCGCTTTTATCGAATGATCGAACATAAAGTTCCTCTTTTCATTTTCAGCAGTAGCTGAAGATTGAGATCTGAATTTGAACTTGCTGGAATTGAGAACCTTTTATTGAGGTAGCGACCCTATTTTTTCTCTATGCAACTATCTCCAGATCGATTCTCTCGAACGCGGTCATAAGAAGCGGCAATTTGAGATCAAAATCGAATTCTCATCATCCTTCTCTCTTGCCCCTAGTCATTCCAAAAGATTACGACATCGTTGGCTGTGACAATAGGCTACGGCCATCGCATCTGTGACATCGAAAATTTTCGGCGTCACTGCCAGATTCAGCAATCGAACCATCATTTGTTGAACCTGATATTTTGATGCATTGCCATTGCCGGTCACAGCTTGCTTAATCTCGCGCGGGGAATATTCAGCTGTTGGGAGATGATGATTCGCGGCTGCTAACAATACCACACCACGAACATGGCTCATTTTCAGGGCGACTTTGACATTCTGCCCATAAAAAATTTGTTCCAGCGCCATGACATCGATCGAATGACGTCCAATCACCTGGCAAAGTTCATCGTAAATGCTTTTTAAGCGCAACTCGAACGTGGCTGAGCGAGAAGTTTCAATTCGTCCGTACTGCAAAATTGTGATTGATCGCGATTCGGCTTGCAAAACGGCATAGCCAGTAGTTTGTAGCGCTGGATCAACACCCAAAATGATCATTCTGGTGCATAAGATTTAATTTTCCTCAAGCTGACGCATCACTTCCGTATCAATGTCAAAGTTGGAATAAATATTATTGACATCATCATGTTCTTCCAATTCGTCCATCAGTTTCAACAATTGTTCTGCGTCTTTGCCGTCCACTTTCACGGTGTTTTTGGGATGCATGGTTAGTTCGGCTGAGTCATATTCGATATTGTGAGCCTTAAGAGCCGCCTTGACACTTTCAAACGCGCTCGGCTGAGTGACAATCTCAAAGACGTCGTCATCGCGCTTCATATCATCGGCACCGGACTCCAAAACCAATTCCAAAAGCTCGTCCTCGGAAACTTTACTGGCATCAACTTGAATGACTCCCTTTTTCTCGAATAGCCATGACACGCAGCCAGTTTCTCCCAAATTGCCGTTATGTCGCGATAAGATGTGCCGAATATCTGCTACGGTCCGGTTTTTATTGTCGGTTAACACTTCAATCATCAATGCCGTCCCGCCAGGGCCATAGCCCTCATAGGTCACTGGCTCATATACCACGCCAGGCAACTCTCCAGTTCCCCGCTTGATCGCCCGTTCAATGTTAGCAGCTGGCATGTTAGCAGCTTTGGCAGCCAAAATCGCTGTGCGAAGCGCCGGATTGGCCGATTCATCACCACCGCCAGTCCGAGCCGCGATCGTGATGTCTTTGATCAATCGTGTAAAAATGCGTCCCTTTTGAGCATCCGTCTTCGCTTTCTTGCGCTTGATGGTGCTCCACTTTGAATGTCCTGACATCGAATCTCTCCTAATCTATTTTTTTAACCCGCAAATTTAATAAATTTTTTACTCAAATCCAAATAAAAAATTATTGATGCGCCGCAGTCTCACTCGGTTTGACCCATTATTCGGTCGATTTCGGTTTGATTTTCGTCCGAACTACCCACGCATCATCAAACCCCTTCTCTACCGCCAATTGCTGCAATCGATCGGCTTCCTGACGCGTGGGACAATTCCCGACTCGAACCTTGTAATACGGACTGTCATAAATCAAGTAAACCTCCTCATTGGGAAACTTGAGAAGGGCCGATCGATAGATCTCTTTTGCTCGCTCCTCATCAGATAACGCACAGATTTGCACCCGATAACCCGTTACACTTTCACCTCTAAGCGGCTCTGCATCACTTTTTAACAGCTCTTCCTGAATTTTGTCCGATTTCGATTCGATCGAGATCGTCTTTGTGGTCTGCAAATCTTCATCATCTAAGATCAGCGGATCAAAAAATTCATTGACAATTCCGATGCTCTTATCTTCCTCTGAGGTCGGTTGTGCGCTTTGGGTTAGACTTCTTGGACCGCTGCAGGCCATCACGATTATGAGCATACTCCCCACGACAAATAAGCCGATCGACTGTTTCATTTTAGTTCACTCCTCTTTTGAAAAATCACTCATGTTTGATCTCTATGTCAATCGTTCGCTGATTTCTTGCATAGCTGACTGCCACTGATTCTACTTATTAATTTTGTTAACAGATCTTTCAAATTAGTCCAATTTTTGATATCAAATATATTGAAATCTCTATTGATTGTCAATAGAAATTATTCTCCTTACGCCTCTTATCAGATGGATTTGGAGGCATCGTGAACAATTGTTGTTTAATAACCACGAGGAACGCTCTTGCTGGACATCTGGCTTCGATCGGTTGATTTCGAACATCCTAGGTTTCAAATTGAAATCCGCTTTCAAATTTGAAATGTTTTCTCCATTTTTGTATCAAGCTGATCAAAAACAGCATAGTTCCAGCTTGTTATTCAAAAGTGAACTCCAGCACTATTCATTTTTTTAGAGCGGAATTTCATCGCTTATTGTGCCTTAAAATTGATAGCTTTACCTTTGCTCATTTTTTCTCTTTACAACGATTTCATCAATGATCTCTCGCCATCATGGAATAATAATTGCAAAACTTGGCTCATTAATTCGGATAACTCAATAAGAAACTCCTAATCGAGGTTCAATTGGGATACTTGAATGCAATTGTACTGGAATATGCTATTCATCCAAGAAAATTCATTTTGTTCCAACGAGTTTCAATGAATTTCAAATCATGATGATGAACTGGCAATTTTGAGTCGTGAGCAAAAAAATTCGCGGGTGTGCAATGTTTTGAAATTGCACTATTGTCTCAATCTCGTGTTCTTCAGAGTTCTCAGATTGAATTTGAGTTGACTTGACCGGATATTGTTTTATCATCAACCAGCGTTGGGGGCGCAAATGTTCACAGCGGAGATGCGACGAAAAGTTAGAATGATTGCTCTTTTTCTAGGGATCTTTTGGTTTCAATCCCTAATGCTTCCATCTAAAAATTTTGGACAGGCCAAAACACCGAACCAAGCATCAATCGATGAGAAAACACATTACCAACAAATACTTGAGCAGTTGAAAAAAGTGGATTATGCTGCGCGGTGTGCACAAAATGCCGTGAGTACTTTCGGTGATTCCGCTTTTTTGCCAGAGCTTTTGTTCCAGTTGTCTGAATGGGAAATTCAGCGCGAGCGGTTGACCTATGAACTGGCCATGATCAAGTACAATATCCAACTGGCCCGATTCGATAGTGGCAAGACGAAAATAGAACCGGTCGAGCCGCAGCTCCGATTTAGCAAGCCACTGGCGATCAACCGACAGATCATCGAAAATTATCCTGATAGTCCGGTAATCAATCGCGTCCTCTATCGCACGGGTTTGTGCCTATTTGAAATCGGCAAGAAGGATAGCGCCAAGGCGATCTTCCTCCAATTGATTCAAAACAATCCTGATTCAACTTATTTGAGTGATGTATTATTTCGTCTGGGTGAATGTTATTTTGATGAAGGCCAGTATGAGCAAGCCATAACGATGTACCAGCAAATCCTTAAGGACTGGAAAAGCCAATTTTATCCGTTAGCCATGTACAAGATCGGCTGGTGTCACTATCGATTAAATCGCTACTCGGATGCTATCTCTACCTTTTATTATTTACTAAGCGACATCAAGATTCTTGAAGAAATCAACTCTGAACTGCTGGGGAAAACGCCAGCCCAGTTGAAGGATGAAGTGATGGAATATATCACCATCAGCTTTAGCGATTTCGGTGGTGCGCAGTCCTTACTGGATTTTATTGAAAGCATGGGCGGTTCGGCCTATACGCCATATTTGTTACATAAGCTCAGCGATATTTATATCAAGCGAGATTTTTTTGAAGAAGCTATTACAGCGATCAAACTGTTGCAGCTTAAATTTCCCAGCTACGAAAAATTACCAGAGACCTTTCTATCGCTTTTTCAATGCTATGAATCTCTGAAAGAGATGGATCGCGCTTATTATTTGCATGATGAACTCATTCAAAAATGTGGCCCAAAGAGCAAATGGGCACAAGCACACGCAACAGAAGGAGACAAAAAGCTGTTCCAATCGGTATTAACCGAAATTGATTTTAAAATTGCCACCCCGCTTATCACCGCTGCGGATAGCCTATTGGCACTCAAGAATTATAAGCAAGGTGCCGAGAAATATGCCTACTTTCTAAAACGTTTTAAAACCGACCAACGCGCCGATCATGCCGCTTATTGTTTGGCTGAATGTTATTATCATATGTCCCAATTTGTGCCAGCAGCAAATTTCTACAAGGCGGTCGTGCTAAATTTTCCAAAGAGTGAACTTCGAGAAGATGCTGCCTACAATCATATTGTCTGCTACGATCAGCTTCTGGAATTGAACCATGTAGCTTTAGATGACAGCTCTATCAATTTGAAAACCAATAAGCCGCTCCAGAATTTGGTATTGGCCTGCAATAATTTTCTCAAATGGGTCCCCAACTCGAATAAGGTACCTGAAATTTGTTTGAAATTGGCAGAGATCTTTTATCGTCAAAAAGCCTATCCAGTGGCCGAGAAATATGCCACCCAGGCCTTTGCCACAATTACCAAAAAAAAGGTCGGGTTAGAACATAGGACTAAAGCCATAAATCTGCTCGCTCAGATTAATTTTAAGCAGGGTAAGTTTAAAAATACTGAGTTACTCACCAAGCTTCTGATTAAAGAGAATCCCGATTCGACAGATTTGATAGATCGCTGCAATAAGATGTTAGCCTCGGTTTCTTTCAAAATTGGTGAAAAATTGAAATCAACCGGCAAAAGCGATCTAGCGGCCATACAGTTTGAACGCGCAGCATTGCGATCCACAGATCCAAACATTGCGCAGGCATCTTTATTTGAAGCCGCGATTCAATTTGAGCAAGCAAATCAACTGAATAAAGCCGTGCTGAAATTTGAAGACTTTTATCAAAGATATCCGAAGTCAGAATATGCCAAACAAGCGTTATATCGGGCCGCCTTATTGCGGGATAAATTGGGCCAATATCAGCTCAGTGCCAGAAATTATCTCAATTTGCATGAACTGACACCAGGAACACCAGAGGGAATTGCTGCGCTATTCAATGCAGGCTTGGCTTACGAGAAAGCCAAGGATTGGACTTCCATGGCAGAGACTTTCAAAAAATTTGTCGCGCTTTATCCGAACAACAACGACAATATTCTTGAAGCGATTTTCAAGACGGCCTTCGCCTATGAACAAAAGAATATGATCCAATTAGCCAATTCAGAATATCAGCGACTGATCAATAAATTTAATGCGATGAAAGAGGCTGGGCAACCAGCAGATGACCAACTCGCAGCCCAGGCCACCTTCCGCTTAGCAGAAATGAAACATGACCAATTCGCTGCCATCAAGTTAACACCCCCTTTTCAATCCAGCTTAAAGCGAAAGCAGACTGCCTTTGCTGAACTCATGAAAGCCTATGTCGAAGTTGCAAAATTTAACATAGCAGAGTGGACCACTGCCGCTTTTTATAAGCTCGGTTTGTCGTATGAGGAATTCTGTCAAGACATCCTTGAATCCCCCGCTCCTCCAGAACTTAAGGGCCCAGATTTGGCAGCTTACCAAGAGTCGCTTCACCAGCAACTGGTGGTTCCCCTACAACAGGAGGCGCTACGATATTACGAGACGAACCAGAAATTGGCCTCTGAAAATAATATTCGTAACGAATGGATCGACAAGACCCGCGCCAGAATTCTTTTTTTAACCAAAAAACTGGCAAGTAACAGCAGCGCGTTGTCTCTGACCCAACCGGTAAAAGACACTGCCGCAGAACTTAAACCACGAGCTGAGCAGGCACAGAAAAAATTATAGCTAAATGTGGGTGTGGTAAGCCAGTTTTAATTGACCGATAAGGTTTAAAACCGATTCTAAAAGCGAATTATCAATTGATTCTTCTTTGCGCTGTATCTCGAGCTACTAATCGCATCGATCTGCCGTTCACCATGCTTCAGCAAGAATAAACTCGAGCATTTCCTTTGGATCAAGAAACATCAATTGTCTCGTTTTCCAATCAAATTTCGAAATTCTGTTTTCTGCAGATAATCAAACAAATTTTGTGCTTGGCAAACCGAGCTTTCCTTGAGCATCATCGCTCACCATCTTGGACTCATTTTTTCCATTGGCCCAAGCAAGATGGAAATATCCGCTTGTTGAGACTCCCGTGGATGCAGCGGCAGTCTCGTGGAATTCTCCCAACTGGAAACTAAAAATTAGTTAGTCGACGAGCGACGACTGCAGTTATAGCGAATTGATAGAGGAGAGAAGCTTAAACCATAGTGCGCTCTACGATTTCAATGATGTCCAATGCATTGATCTTCTCGGTCATCCCTTTATCTTTTAAGCCGTCAGTAAACATGGTAAGGCAATAAGGACATGCGGTGGCAACGATTTCAGCCTCGGACTGCAATATTTCATCGGTGCGAATATTATTGATCCTTTGGCCAATTGATTCTTCCAGCCACATTCTCCCGCCGCCAGCGCCACAGCAAAAACTGCGCTGATGATTGCGCTTTAATTCAATAATGGGGGCATTCGTTGTCGCCGCCAGTACTGATCTTGGGCCACGATAGATGTCGGAATATCGGCCAAGATAACAAGAATCATGATATGTAATTTTAGCTCCATCCCTTGGCTGGAGCTGAAGCTGACCTGACTGGATTAATTGTTCTAAAAATTCAGTTGCATGAAAAACTTCATACCTCCCGTTAAATTGTGGGTATTCATATTTCAGCGTATTATAACCATGCGGGCAGAATGTGATAATTTTTTTCACTCCAAACCGATTAAAGGTTTCGATATTCATTTGCATCAAGGTTTGCGCCAGATATTCATTGCCCAGCCGGCGAGCGGTTTCCCCGCAACATCTCTCTTCTACTCCTAAGATCCCTACATCTACTTTTGCTTTTGCAAGGATTTTGGCGAATGATACGGACACTTTCTTGATGCGATCATCATACGATCCAGCACAGCCCACAAACCACAGATATTCGGCCTGTTCCCCCTGATCGATTCTTTTCACAGGCAAGCCAGCCGCCCAATCGGCTCGCGACGCAAAGCCAATATTCCAGGGATTAAAATTATTCTCCATCCCTTTGAACGTCGCAGTGAGTTCGGTTGGAAAGTCGCTCTCCATGAGCACCCGATCGCGACGAAGCTCGACAATTTTATCAACATGTTCGATAAAAACTGGACAGGCCTCTATACACGCGCGACAGGTGGTGCAGGCCCAAATTTCATCAGCCGCAACCGCAGAACCTACCAGCGGAGGATTATTTTCCAAAGTTTGACCAGAAAGCAGTTTTCTCCCATCTTCGTTTAGCTTTGCCAGCAGGTCGAGAACGATCTTTTTGGGAGAGAGTGGCTTGCCGCTCAAATATGCTGGGCATTGATCCTGACATCTTCCGCACCGAGTGCACGCGTCCAGGTCCAATAAATGCTTCCAACTGAAGTCGGTAATCTTACCCGCTCCAAAGCTCTCTGCCTTGTCAAGATCCATAAATGGCAACGCCCCTTTGGGAGTCAATGACCGAAAATAAATATTTGCCGCAGAAGTAAAAATATGGATGAGCTTCGAGAATGGAATGTAGGCAATAAAGGCGAACGCAGTGACGAGATGAACCCACCAAAGCAAGCGATGCCAGGCTGTGGCGTTTTCTGGGGAAAATAATTTTGCAGCTCTCCATCCCACAACTGACCAAACTTCCCATTCGGGATTGGTTGCGGCAATTCGAGCGCCCTCCACAAGAAAGCCGACGACCAAAATAAATAATAGCCCGACCAAAATGACGGCATCGTCACGCAAATTATTCAACCGTTTGGGGCGCTGAATGTATCGCCGAACCAATGCCAGCAGTACTCCGATGATTGCCACCAGCCCAGCAATATCTAACACCAGCGAAAAAATCTTATAGAAATTTCCCTTCAAAAAAGATGATTGCCGAAGAATCAGGCCCCAGATATCATAATCGAAACTCACCACGACAGTTCCGATAAAGAGAAGAACGAAGCCGATGAAAATACATACGTGGATCAATCCTGGGTATTTTTCTTTAACGATCCGCCATTGCAACATTGCAAATAAGAGGGCGTCTTTGATGCGCTGACCGTTGTTCCCGAAGCGTTCGTTATCTGGCTTGCCCAATCGCCAATAGCGGATTCGACGATAAAACCCATATCCGAAAAGAGCGAGCGCTATTATCATCAACGGATAGATGAGCCAGTGAGCCGCAACATTCCAAAAAACCTCACGAGTAGCGACATCCGTAGCGGGCATAGTATTCTCCTTTCGCTTGGTTTCAAGTACATTTCAACGAAAGTGGACAGTCCACCGCATGATCCACTCTGGGCACTGATCATCGAGGCAAGGCAAAAAGCTTCAGATCCATCCAAAAATCGAATCATGGATGACTTTTTATTTTTCAATAATCTTCTTGAACTCCTCCGTTAATCTCGGTACCACTTCGAACAAATCGCCGACGATGCCATAATCCGCCCGTTGAAAGATCGGCGCCTCAGGGTCTTTGTTGATCGCAACGATGCATTTGGAGGAGGACATACCAGCCAGATGCTGGATGGCGCCTGAGATGCCGCAGGCGATATAGAGATTGGGCGATACTGTTTTGCCGGTTTGCCCCACCTGGTCCGAGTGAGGCCGCCAGCCTGCATCCACAGCCGAACGAGAGGCGCCAACGGCAGCGCCCAAAACAGCAGCCAATTCTTCCAATATCTTGAAATTCTCTGGCCCTTTCATCCCGCGCCCACCTGATACGATGATATTCGCCTCGGTCAATTCGACTTTTCCACCTTCTCCTGAAACAAATTCCTTGACAACAGCTCTCAAATCGCCAGCCGATATTGGAACATTAAGCGGTTCAATCGTAGCTGTTTTTGAGGCATCGGGCGACAAGGCTGGGAAATTATTGGGTCGCAACGAAACGATTTGCGGCTTTGCCAGCAATTCATGTTCAGCTAACACTTTGCCCGCATACATGGGCCGAATCGCCCGCAACTTGCCATTTTCCAATCGCAATTTCACGCAATCGGTGGCTAATCCCACACCCAAATGAGCCGCCAAACGGGGTCCCAAATCTTTGCCGAACGTGGATGCGGGCAATAGGATGATTTCAGGATCAACTTTTTTAACTGCTTCGAGAATGGTCTTTGTATAGCCTTCAGATGAATAATTTTTGAAAATCTCATTATCCCCCATTAATACCTTATTTGCGCCATAGTGCGCCAATTGCTGACTCAAGCCTTCAATCCCAGAGCCGAGAAGAACCGCCACCAATTCAGTTCCGAGTTGATCCGCTAATCGGCGACCTTCACTCACCACTTCATAGGTTGCCTTTCGAAAGATCCCGTTTCTTTGTTCTGCAATTGCCATGACCGGTTTAGCCATTGAAACCTCCAGAGATTTATCTCAACATGTTTTATTTTCGATTATGATTTTGCTTTGCTAAAATCATTGACCGCAAACTGCGCCAATTCGCCGCTCGATGGTCCTCGGCAATTTTGAAATTAGCAAAATTGGCTTGCTTCGCGAAATTAGAAGTCGAAGGGATGATATTCATGGTCAAATCGCCTTTGCCTCTTCCCTCAACAATCTTACCAATTCAGGCACGGCGTCGACACCCTGCCCCACAATCTTGCCGCCTTTCCTCGTGGGCGGATATTCAATATTCACGATCTGAATTTTTGGGGGATCAATAGAGACTTGTTTCTCTTGGATGATTTTCTTTTTAGCCATCATGATGCCGCGGAGCGCGGGATAGCGCGGTTCATTTAATCCCTTTTCAGCCGTAAACAATGCGGGCAGCGTCGTTTCGACGATCTCCATTCCACCCTCTATTTCCCGTTTTACGGTCGCTTTGCCGTTTTCCAATTTCAATTCCGAAATATAGGTGACACATGGAATGTTCAGCAGCTCAGCCACCATAGGGCCGACCTGCAAATTATCATCATCTACCCCCTGCTTGCCTGCCAAAATAAGATCATAGGGCATGTCTTTGATCACAGCAGCCAAGGCCTTGGACGTTGCTAGCGAATCCAGTGCTTGATCGGTTTTGATCAAAACTGCCTCATCTGCGCCCATCGCCAACGCATTGCGCAAGGCTGATGTCGTTCGCTCTGGACCGACACTGATCACAGTCACGGTGGTATTGCCCTGCTTCTCTTTGATGCGGAGCGCTTCTTCAACCGCATATTCATCGTAGGGATTTAAAATCCAATTGATATCTGTCGGATCAATTGATTTCTTATCAGCACCGATTTTAATTCTGGTCTCGGTATCCGGAACTTGTTTGATGCAGACTATAATGTTCATGAAACCTCCTTCAGCTTGGATTAAATGAAGCTAACGCATTTATCGTACGCATGAGAATCGTAGAATTTTTTGCTGCTACGTGTATATCCCTGTGTTCTTTAATAAAATTTACAACCGTCCCATTATAATCCGATCCCTGCTGGACACGGCTTCCTGGTCTGGGGACAATCGCATCCCCGATTGATCTATTTTTATATCTTCGCAGCAAATGGATTGAGTCTTGTTTCTGTTCAACGATTTCATCAACGTTCAGCGGGATTCGCCTCTGGCTAATCCCTAAATGATGACCGAACGAAAACTGACCTCTCTGTCATTTCGACCGCAAGGAGAAATCTCTAAATTTACTATTTGAGGAAAACACAATTTCCTCTCTTCGTTCGATATGACATCATTGCTACAAATTCAATAGCCTTCGTTCAGGCACTAAATGGTGTGCAAAAGCCTCTCAGTAAGCCTGTACCCAAGACTCAACTTCCCGAACAGCCACTCGAAATACCGGATTTGGATGTTTCTCAACTGGTAGCCAATCACGAATCAGTTTTGGTGCACATTCAATACGATCGAGATCAGCCAGAACCAAAAATGGCGTTAACCTGGCTGCGAAATTGAATCCTTTCATCGCTTTTTTTAAATAACCAGACCCGCCGCGCGTGAAGCATTTTCCAAATGACAAGTTCAGTTGAGTTAAAATTTTTTTTTAATCAGTTTCGTGAAGAGGATCTTTAAAGGCGAGATTGAAAACGGGACGCTCGCTCATTTAAAAATCTCCAATTGGCTGATGTTTTCAGGTACGGTATATGATAAACCGCCTCTCTGATGCTCAATCCACCTACTAATAGCGCAACTATTTCCTCAAAAGATGAAGCTAATTGCACCTAAGTGCCTTCAGCACTAGGTATCAACAAAAGCACTTCATCGGCGCCGATCCCCTTGTCTGAGAGCAGATCCGAACTATGCGTGCTGAGGATAACCTGTCGTTGCTTTTGTCTCAGCAATCGGTAAATCGAAGCTGGTAATTTTTTCACTATTTCCGGGTGCAAAGATAATTCAGGCTCTTCTAACAGTAAAAGTGAATCACTTTCTAAAAGCACCCAGAATAATCCAATTAACCGCAAAGTGCCATCGGAAAATTGATCTTCGCATTGTCGTGCGCCACTCATGCGCCAACCCTCATCAATCGCCTCCAGATGCGGTACACTGCCATCATTTGAGTCTATCACATGAATGAGCTCCTTCAATTGGGGCACTGCCATTCTAAAGGCTTCTTCAATTTTCTTTAACCTGGCTCGTCCCGTTTTCTCATTCGCTTTGGAAACGCGTTCAAAAAAGCTTCGTCCAAACGGGTCGCCAGGGATGTCTGGACCGCTAAACGCTCTGGGAAATCTCAGCAATTGTGGGATCAAATGAAGATACAGAACCGAATCAAAAAATCTGGCAATCTCTCTATATTCTGATCTATTCTAAATGGTTTTGCGTTAAACGCAATGGATCTTTTTGATCGATCTCATCAGGTCGGTCCAATATTTGTTCTCCATCTCGCCAAACCCGCTCGTATGAGAGATAAGGTTGTCGATAGCCAGGGACCTCTTGTATAATTCCGATGCGGTATCATCAAGATGGAGGTTGATCGACTCTGTTGCTGATCTGGATTTCCAATTCAATATTGGGTGCCTCTGCGCTGCAAGACACCGAATTTTTGAGAATCCGCCCCGATCGCTCACTGCCTTTTGTAATCCTCCACCCGGTTTGGCAATCTCTCTTAACAAATCGGAAAACGTCCAGAAAATTGGAGTTGCCTGAAACGTTGGGACCAGCCAAAAAAACGCGTTCTCCCAGTGGGACAGCAACGGATTGAAAATTGCGCCAATTTTTTAAAAAGAGGCGTGAGACGATCATGATCCGAGCTTATGCATTTCTTGGCTTTTTTAGTTTAACGTGAAATTCTAAAATGAAAAGCGTTATGCAAAAATTGCCCCACGAAACACACGAAGTGGCACGAAAACTATTCTTTGAGACCAGTCTTTCGTTTTTCTTCGTGGGCTAAAATTTTTTTAAAGCCATTTAAGTTCATTTTAAGAATTTAGATTTAATATAAAACGCCGCAATCATAAAGTCAATCACTTTTTCAAATCGCTAGATTTTTTCGATCTCGCCACTGCGATATTCATCAACGATTGCTGGGGGGAAAATTCCACGCTGTAATAAGACCATCTGGGGTCGCGCCTGCTTCCAGGTGATCACCTCGCACATTTTGCCCCCATAGATCGGCCGAGTTGCCAGCAAAGATCGCTCGGCAGTATCGATTTCAAGCTGGATGCACCCGCTTACTAATCCCGTAGAGATTCGTTGAGCTAATCGAGGAAAAAAATCTTTTGTGATGTCGGATAAAGCAGCTATAAAAATTTCGGGATCAGCTTTCTGGATCAAAGCGGCGATCTGGTCGCAGTAAAGCTCAGTTTCATAGTGCTCGAAACGCTTATCACTAGCCAAAAATACCTTGTTCGCTCCCGCATAAATCAGCTTATTAGCTAGACTTTCATCCTCGGAATCAAGCAAAATCGCCGCAATCCCTGTGCCCAGCGCATCAGCTAATTCCCTTGCTTTGGCCATGGCTTCTAAGGAACCGGAAGCGATGCCTGAATCATCGGTTTCAACAAATACAAAAATTCCTGTCGTGGACACGGCACCAGACTCTGGGGCTGCTCCCCAAAAATCATATCCTGATTCGGCTTCTCTGGTATTCATCATATCACCTCAATTCAAAACAAAATCACTTTTTTAAAATTGATGATAGAAATCCCTCAGAAAATTTTTTCGAGTTACTTCGGTGGCGTTCGTTTCATCCGCAAGGTACTTCTGAAGAGCCACTTGAGGCAGTTCTATCATCTGGAAGAAATTTCATTTTTCAAAGCCATCAGTGGCTCTTTTATGATCTGTGGGGAAACTATTTTTAAAAACCATATCAGATCTCTCATGCATTGCGGGCTGAAGAAAAGCAGATCGGCAAATTAAGCTTCGACTAAATATTGACTATAAACCCGAGTCAATGCAGCCGAGTCTCCAATTTCATGAGCAGTAAATCCAAGATCATTGGCATTCCAGACAACGATCGTCTTCTTATAGGCCTTCATAATCATCATGGCAGTGGGGATTTTCGGCTGGCAGATCGCTTGCTCCACGGTTATCAATGCTGGCAAATTTATTGTTCGTTCAATGGGATTACCTTTGATCATCGAACTCACGACGATTGCAGTCCCCTGAATCGAAAGCGATAAGACAGAGGTTGCCTGCCGCAGATTTAGTATTTCTGCAACCCGTGGTCCGATTTGTCCGCTAAAACCAACTTCAGATTTTGCCCCGCAAAGGATCAAATCAAACGGTCCAAGGCGGGAGATAGCACGGCTCAAAACAACGGCACTGATATAGGGATCATTACCTTCAAATTGTGGATCGGTCAATTGATAACAGTTGTCAACCCCTATGGCGTATGCCTCCCGCAAAATCTCACTATCTTCTGCACGGCAAAGCGATATGGCATTCACCGATCCCCCGTGCGACTGCTTCAGATCAACCGCCACTTGCAATGCAGTTCGATCCCAAGGATTCATCACCCTTTTGCCAGTTTCAAACACTTGTCCCTGGCCGCGACTCACTTTTATTTTGCTCAAATCGGGAATCGGTTTGATGAGAATGATGATATTCATAATGATCCTCTTTATGACTTATTTCAAACTGAAACTACTGGTGTGATGGATTGATTTTTCATGATCGCGCCTCCAATGCATCAGTTTAGCGCTCCGATCATAATTATTTCAAAATGACTTTTTCAATGATTAATATGAGCCTTTTTTTAATAGATTATTGGCTATGATCAAGCGCTGGATCTCATTCGTGCCCTCGAAGATACGGTTGATTCTTGCATCGCGATAGAACAATTCCAGCGGATACTCTTTCATATATCCAAGACCGCCGTGGATCTGAATGGCGCGATCAGCAATACGATCCGCAGCTTCGGAACAAAATGCTTTGCATATGGCGGCTTCCTGAGTGAACTTCATGCCCTGATCGCACATCCAGGCAGCGCGATAGATCATGCTCTCCATCGCATAAATTTCCATCGCCGAATCGGCTAACATCCACTGAATGGCTTGATTCTCTGCAATAGGCTTACCGAACTGCTTGCGCTCCGTTGCGTGCTTGATACATAATTGCAGAACCTCTTTGGATGCGCCCAAGCAACCAGCCGCCAATCCCAACCTGCCCCGATCCAGTGCTTTCATGGCCGTCCGAAAACCAGCGCCAAATTGTCCCACTACGTTTTCGGCTGGTACTCGCATATCCTCAAAAAATAATTGGGAGGTCTTCGTGCCCCGAATCCCCATTTTATCCTCCTCGCGTCCCACTTTGTAGCCTGGAAAATCCTTTTCGACAATAAAAGCTGTAACGCCACCGTGTGCCCCAAGCGCTTTATCGGTCACCGCAAATACGATGATAATATCTGCGATGCTGCCATTGGTAATGTAAATTTTTTGGCCATTGATGACAAAATCATTTCCATCGCGAACTGCTGTTGTCTCGATCGCTGCAGCGTCAGAACCAGCGTTTGGTTCGGTAAGGGCAAATGCCGCTATTTTCTCGCCAGAACAGAGCGCTGGCAAATATTTCCGCTTTTGTTCCTCTGTTCCATCGAGATAAATTGACATCGCGCCAATACTGGCATGAGCGCCCATCAGTGTCGTGATCGAAGCGCTGCCCCGAGATATCTCTTCTGCAAAAATACAATAGCCCAATTCACCTGCGCCAGCTCCTCCATATTCTTCCGGAAATGCCAAACCAAAAAAACCCAATTCTCTCATCTTCTGCATGAAATCAGCAGGTATCTCGCCCTCTTCATCGATCTTTCTGGCAATCGGTTTGAGCTCCTGATCCACAAACTTGCGGATCATCTGTCGCAACATCTCTAATTCTTCGGGAAATTTGAAATCCATGGTGATCACGCTCCTTCTTTTATTCTTTAGTTGTTGCTACTTAATCAGATTTAAAACTAGCATCCCCCCTAAATCCCCCTCCAAAGGGAGACTTTCTGTTGTTCCCCCCTTTGAAGGGGGGACAGGGGGGATGTTTGCAGTTTCCAAAGCAGCTTTTTCATGAATCTGGCTAGGTAGTATTATATTCGGCTCTAAAACGCTTGTTGCTATTCTGATCCGCAAACAGGCGGAGGACTATCTTTTAAGTCATTGATCATATCAATTCGCTCTAAAAAGTATCCACGACCTCCCTCCGCTGCGCTCCCAGCATGTGTGAAAATGAAATCTCCATAGTGAAAAACCTCATTCCGATCCGCCAAAGCGCAGAGAGGAATCGATGCAAAACATTGCCTCGCTTGAAGTCAGAGATTCCTCATTCCGCTTCGCTCCATTCGGAACGACAGCAAACTTTTTATTTTTTACACACGCTGTCCGATCGGAATAACAACCTTCATATTTTTGGTGCAAAT
Organism: candidate division KSB1 bacterium; assembly: GCA_034506395.1. Taxonomy (NCBI): domain Bacteria; kingdom Pseudomonadati; species Candidatus Zhuqueibacterota bacterium. The sequence continues at coordinate 84,027 of JAPDPQ010000005.1, forward strand.
TCATTTTATAAATTACAATCCAATCCGCCACACCTGAACTTCTTTGCCAGCAATGCTCGAATCGAATTCCAGTACCGAATTTTTCGATTTCAATTGAAGCTTTTGATTGGTGATAATCTCATGCAGATCCAACATTCCATCTTTCTTTACCTTCAAACGGACATGAAGTTGTTCCCGCTGTTCACCATGATTCAAGATAAAAAGTAATTGGCCATCCCTGTTCTCCTGCAACCGCACCTCGATCGGGTTATCGGGCTGACCATCGTGCGACGTGGTCACGGGCCGAACGATCCCTGCCCAATCCAGCAGATTCTTTAAAAAATGATTGTTGCTCTGATCCGCAATTGGATGATTGGCCAGGCCCAAAAACGAACCGATCAGGATCGTTTCGCCTTTGCCAAATCGGGAAGCAATGATGCCAGGCGTCCCGTCGTCGAGTGTGGCTAGAATTTGGTCTTGGCGACCTTTGAGCAGTTCCAGTGACTCAGCAAAATAAGCGCCCTTGAGTGTGTCGCCACTGGACAAACCTTTCAAAACAGGATGGACATTGTTCGCCACCACCAATTTTGCCCGCTCGGCCATTTTCACCTGGGATTCGATGGCGCCGAACACTTCATGCAGCCCCATGCCAGGAATAACATCGGCGGCAAAGCCCCGCTCATCGTTCCAGGCCAGACGGGCTTCGGCCACGACATGACCGCCATCGCTCACGAACTTTTTCAGCCCATCGGCCGCTTTCTGACTGAACATCAGCGGATAGGGGACGATAATCAATTGGTACTGGGAAACATCACCTGTTTCCAGATTTCTACGATGAATAAAATCGACAGGAATGTTGTGCTCGACAAAAAATCGGTAATAGCCAATGAGCGAATTTTGATGCCCATCGAAATCGCCCCGCTGCTCGCCGCCGACCATCTGCGCCAGCGGATTATAGACGATGGCGATCTGAGCAGGAATGGGTTTGGATTCGAGCAAGAGCTGTTGATTCTGATGGATGATGCGGGCGATTTCTCCTGCCCGTTGCGCCCGCTCGGTGAGGCTGCCATCGAGATTGATCAAGCCATAACCGCCCGATTCATAGCCCGAGGACATGGGATAATAAGCGTAAATATTGATCGCTTTCGCCCCTTTGGCCACAACCGACCACATCCAGAGGCGATGATCTTCGGGGGTAATTGGATTCCCAATTTGCAGCCCGATGGTCCCTTTGCCCGCCTGCAATTCACCCACATAAAAACCGCCGTTCTTCAAGTTGGCGCTACGGGAAAAATCCACGGCCACCTGAAACTTCCACAACTCCCAATGGCGAGCGGGATGATTGTGCTTGGGATACAGCGATGTGCCGTAAAAATCCACCTGTTCGGCCATGAGAAAATCATCGGTTGCGCCATAGCCGTTGAACGGCGAATAGAAGATCGACGGCACCGCAGCATGAGATGTGATCACGTGAGTTTTGTCCGCCCGACGCACCGCCTCGTAGCGCATCCGCAGATCGCCCGCCAATTTTTCATAGATAAAATTCTTCCAGTCGATAAAATCGGTGTAGCTCAAAATCGTGCCGAAGCGGGGCGGATGCACCTCGTCCCAGCTCTCGAAATTGCGATACCAGGCCTGGTTCAAATTGGCCAGCGTCCCGTATTTCTGCCGCAGCCAGTCTCGAAATTTGGCCTGGGTATGGGGGCAAAAGCAGAATTGCACATTGGGCACATAATTGATGTAGGCCCAGTTGACGATATGCGGCTCGCTCCACAGGTCCCAGCCATGAAAATTGGGATATTGCACTGCAACTTTGGCCGTCTCGGTATAAAAATTGAGCACCGCCTCTCGCACGCCTGCATGATCGGTGCAAAATCCTGGCGCTGCCTGGGAATGGACTTTGTCGCCGCTTTGCGTTTCAAATAATCCATCGGGGAATTTTTTGCCCACCCAATCGGGCGCCGAATCCACGTACATTTGAATGATGACTCTCAGCCCGACTTCCTGGGCTAATTCGCACAGCAGCTTAAGATTTTCGAAATGATATTCGCCAGGCCGAGGCTCGCAATGCGCCCATTCCACCCATGTTCTAACGGTATTGAAGCCGAGCGATTTGATCTGCTGCAAATCTTTCTTCCATTCGGCTCGGGAATTGGGGGTAATGGTCGATAACATCGGCGCACGGGCTTTGCCGCCGCTGTACCAGACGGAGACGGGGAAGAAGTCGGGCTGCTTGAGACGAGTTTTTTCTTGGCCCATAGCATGAACGACAAGCAATATAACTATCAAAGAGAGTAACGTTAATTTTTCGATCATAATTTCGTTTAATCCTTCTTTGTTTTCAATTACCTAGCGAATAAATAAAGCCAATTGGGGGGTCCTGATTCCATCGCTCCAAGCGATGGAATCAGGACCCTCGGCTTTCTCTTTTTTTCCTTTAATATGAACTATTCGGAATTTCCGAATCGTTGATTTTTGAAGTCTTTTTTATCTTCAAATTTTATCAAAGCGACGCTTCCCGAATAGCTCAGCCATATCGGAATCATATTTAACTCTACTTCATCTCATTCTTCTTAGAAAGGAATAAGTTGTCGAACAATTTATGCTGTTCGATGAACTCGTAAGAATCCCTTACAGGTTGAGTGTTCTGGTGCTTTCCCTTGATTTTCGTTTGCCAGCCCTCTGTCTGATAAATGATAATCTGAGAGCTGTTTTTAATGGGAAGATTTTTTGCCATTGCCAATCAAACTGATTCCATCGCTCCAAGCGATGGAATCAGTACTATCCTATAATTTGTACCCAACACTCAATTCAACCGTCCGCAACCTCGTATTGCTGTCCAATGGATAAATCTCATCAGTATCATAAACCGAATGATGAAATCCCAACTGCCAGAGCCAATGGCCTCGCTGCAATTCAAGGTGATAACTCATCGCTGCATAACCGAACAGCGGTGCTGGATCCATCATGATATAACTGAAATCCCAATCATCGACATTATCTTCCTCTCTGATGAAATGAAATTTGGTATTGTCATGCAACTCAATAGCGAGGGAGGGGCCAATGGCCAGATTTAAGGACGCATTCCGATGGGATAGCAACTTAAAATTCAGCAGGAGTGAAATATCAAAATAACCGACGCAGAAATTGATATCATGGGTCTCCACTTTTTTATATCCGATCATGCTGTAAAGAATCTTTTGATTGGGCAGCCGAAATTGCCGTGATTGGTAAATAAAATCACCCTGCAACCCGAAGCGTCGGCCCAGTGTAAAGTAGTCACTCAGGCCAACCGCATAACCTGGCTTGATTGCTGCAGCGTCATGATTGGGGAAAACCACATTCCCACCCGCCTTCAAATACCAGCGATTGGGACGATCGTTCACGTCTTTCATCTTTAACAGGATTTCATAATTGACAAACGGGCCAGCAAATGCTCCGATCAATCCGCCTTTGATTCGATTGACCAGGCGTTGCTCTTCGTCGGTTGTCGAAATTGCGCTCCCGATCAAATAGCCAGCAAATGAGCCCAAAATGATCCCCAGTGGAACATTTAAAATTTTCTCAAAGGTACTCAATCCTTGTTGATCGGCACTGGCAGAAGCAAAGGTTATTGAGGGTTGCACGGATAGATTTTTATTTAAGGGAGGATACTTGAGCGATGAGATCAAATCAATCCTGTGGAGGGTATTTCTTTGTGTCTGGCAATCTGCTCCTCCCCACAAAGCGAAGGCAATAAAAATCAGGGCAAATAAAATTTTAATCTTTTTCATCTGAGTTGGCCTCCGCAAATTTTCTATCAATCAATTTCTGCAAAATTGAAATTTTTCGTCATTCCGAACGGATCCGTCCGCCAATTGGCGGACGCAGGAGTGAGGAATCTGTATTTCTCATGCAATCGATTGATTAACCAGATTCCTCTCCGCCGACTGGTAATTGGCGTCAACTTCAGAGAACAATGTCATTCTAAGCGATCTGTCCGCCAGTAGACCGAAGGAGAGCGAAGAATCTCTTGTGATTAAACGAAAGTAGTTGCATCTATTGAAGGGATTCTTCGTCGCTTCGCTCCTCAGAATGACAGTGCCTCATTATGTATTTGCTTAAATTGAAATCTATGGCCGACTGGCAGATCTGGATGATGGGTAACCTCACCTAGATATATTATCAATCATAAATCATCAGCTTAATAATCCTTGCTCACAGGCGATTTCATATTCGACAGCCCCACTTCTCCAATGACGTCACGATAGGTCACGAGACGAATATTTTTCGCCTTTAAAGCTTTCCGAAATTTCTTCGAGCACAGCGCCTTCCATTCCGCCTGACGATGCTGGCTCATCTGCGGCAGGCCGCCTGGGTTCAGATCCACCAGCGCATTCATCTCGGGCGAGGTCATGCCGATGTGAAATACCGCCAGATGCTTTGTCCCTGGCTCCAGCCGTTTCACGATGGCGACCAGACTGTCGGTTTTGTGCGGCGGCGCCACGCTGTAGATGCTTTTCATGTCCACTTCGCCGAAATAGCGGGAGATGCCCAGGCCGTATTCCTGAGCCAATCGTTCCACCAGTGCCCGCAACTCAGGTGTGTCCACGGCAGTACCCATGTGGTAATCCACATAATCGATCTTCAGGCCAGACTGCAACGCCCGCTGAATCTGAGCCCGTAGCTCCATTTCGACTTCCTCGATTTTGGGATTGTTATCAAAAAATGCCTTTCGGGACGGGAAAAAATAACCGCAGCTATCCACCAGGCTGGGCACGCCGCCTTTGCCGAGGATCGGTCCCCAGCGATAATTTTTCCATTCCGCATTCAGCGTGAGATGAACACCCACCGAAATTTCGGGATGCCCTTTCAAAATATCCACCGCCTCTTGATACCAGGGGCAGACAAACATCACCGAGGCGGAAAACGGCAGGCCCGCTTCGATCACCTGCTGCGCCGCCATGTTGACGGTATGGCACATGCCGATATCGTCGCAGCGGATCATCAATGTGACCTGCTCTTTTGATTTTTCATCGGTTTCAGCAGCAATGGTACTATCATTGATGAACAACTGGATGACCGAAATCATCAGCAGCAAAATAGCTATTTTCATCGAATTTCTCTCCTAAACTTTTATCCGAAAAAATGATTTTATTTTCCCCTAATCGATCCAATAGCAATTCCGCCGAACGCAACTGGCAAACCATCTTTAGGCAATGGGCTCGAACAATATAAAATGGCTGGACAGCATCAAATGCATTTCAGTTCGACTAAAGGATTTTATTCACCTTCAAATTTTTGCCTCCGAATGAGCTAAGCCACACGTATTCGAACAAATTCAGACGCAGATTCTTAGAGCAATTTTGCGCAGTTTGCTATTTCGGTTTCACTGGCTTCAGCAACAGGTCCTGAAAATCGAAACTGAAATCCGTTGCAGGGGAAACGGCCCGCATCTTGGCCTGCTCAATTGAGCCATCGGGATTGAGCGCAAAGGTGACAAAGGCATCGGCTCGGAGTTCGGGATTGCGCCAGCGGACGATAAAGGTGTCATATTGCCAATGCTCCAGATCGCCCACCAGATCAGGCGTGTGCGAGAAGCGCATGACCAATCTGTCCTGTTCCAAAGCAATCGATATCTCACCGTACCAGGCATCGGCATAATTGCCAGCGTAGCGAGTGAGCGGCAGCGATGGCCTGGAGGTGGAATCCCGAGCCGCCATAATTTTTTGCTCTCGGGCCGCCATTGTCGAATCCGCTTTGAATTTAATTTTGCGATAGGCCGCCAACCAATCAAACGGCTGCGCCCCCATGAACTGATCCAGGATATGGTGGACAAGCGTGTTAAAGGCATAACCAGATTCTTGATTGGTCAACACCGCCACGCCGAGTTTCAATTCAGGAATCATTGCCACCCGAGAGACGTAGCCAGGCAGTCCACCCGTATGGGAAACCAGCTTATAGCCCCGATAATCTCGCAGGCTAAATCCCAGGGCATAGCCATTGAAATTCGCCCGCAGCGGCGCCAACTCGGCTGGCGGATCGGCAATGGGAATGGGCGTGACGAAGCCCCAGAGCTGCCGCATGGTCGCTGGCGGAAACAGCCGTTCGCCATTCTGCAGGCGACCCGAATCTAACTGCACGATCATCCAGCGGGCCATGTCCTCGGCATTGGATAGGATCCCGCCTGCGGGATTGACATTATCGCTGACGAATGGCACGACAGGCCGCACCCTTCCCTCGATCTCAGCATGTGGGATGGCGACATTCGGTGCTTCGTTGAAAGCTGAAATTCTGGTCTTACTATTGACCATACCGACTGGCCCCAGAATTCGCTGGGCGACAAAGTCTTCCCAGGTTTGACCCGAGACCGCTTCGATCACTTCACCAGCCACGCTGTACAGCACATTATCGTAGGCATAGGCGCTGCGGAAACTTTTCACCAGCGGGATATGGCGCAATCGGCGCACGATTTCTTTGCGATCATAGGTTGTGGCAGGCCACCAGAGAAGATCGCCTGCACCAAGGCCCAAACCGCTCCGATGAACCAGCAAATCACGGATGGTCAGCTCCCGAGTGACATACGGATCGGCGAGTTGAAACCACGGCAGATAATTGATCACTGGCGCATCCCATTCCAGCTTGCCCTCGTGGACCAGGATCGCCAGTGCAGTGGCGGTAAACGCTTTGGTGTTGGATGCAATGCCGAACAACGTCTGGGCATTCACAGGAGTTGGTTCGCCCAGCTTACGCAGGCCGTAGCCCTTGGACACCAGCACTATGCCGTCTTTCACAATAGCTAATCCCAGCCCAGGGACCTTAAACTCCTGCATCACGCTGGTAACATAGTTATCGAGCTTTGATAAATTTTTGGGCAATTTCGGTTGGGCAGATGTTGAAGTGATCAAAATAAGAATCAAAAGAAGCGAGAGTGCTTTTCGCATTGAAGATCTCCTTAAATTTGTCGCCCTATTATTGGGCGCAATGTTGTGACCACGTGGCACTTTGAAATGTTTCCGAATGGCAAAACAAATATTGACCACAGAACTGGAACTCCCACAGAAATCATCCGTGGCTGTTCTACCATCCATGGGGAGATTTTTTGGTCTCAGAACCGTCCGCCAGTTGGCGAGACGGTCCGCCTGCTGGCGGATCGAAAGGTCTCAGAAATAATTCTCAAGTCAAATAGATTTGGACCACGGAAATGGAACAACCACGGAAAAAATTTTTCAAATTAACATCTGCGTTAGTTTTACCATCCGTGGGGAAACCAATTTGGCCTCAAAATTGAAAGGCCACAGAACTATTGACCACGGAAATGGAACAACCACAAAAATCATTTTTCAGGTTAAAATCCGTGAATGTCCTACCATCCGTGGGGAAATTTTTTGGTCTCAGAATTGAAAGGCCACAGAACTATTGACCACGGAAATGGAACAACCACAAAAATCATTTTTCAAATCAAATTCCGTGGTGGTTCTACCATCCGTGGGGAAGCCAAGCTCAATAAGTCACGCCCACGGAAAAAATATGCACGCCATGGAATACCCCGAAATCCTGATAGGCGTAATCGAAACGGAAGCGGTTATTCAGCAGCTTCTGTTTTACCCCCACACCAAGCGTCAGGCCTCGCTCATCGTAATTGCCCATATAGCCCGAACGCAGAATCAGTAACTGCTGATATTCGAACTCCGCCCCAAATTTGAATTTCTCACGGAAATCCCGAGCATGACGGGTCTCGAGACCCACCAGCAGCGAATAATCTTTTTCCTCAGGCATAAAAAACGAGATCGGATCGATGGTCAAACTAAAGCTCACGGCAAACGGCAACGGGAATTTCTCTTCCTCGTATCTGATCTCTCGAGAAAAATTTTGGATGGCAGCGCCGAAGCGGATGTTGTGAAAAAGAAAATCATAAATGGCGCCGATGTCGATGGCTGGCTCGCCATGAACATACGATTTTTCGCCGATCTGTAGGTTTGGATCATCCACGTCCTTGCCTGCCAGGGCGATCCAGGCGCTGCCCAGGTCCTGTCGGGCATATTTGACCCGAACGCCATAGGAAAAGCGATCGCTCACCCGCTGGCTGAACGAGAGCCCCAGCGCCAGACTCTGAGGTGAAAACGTCTCAGTATCGATGAATCCCTGCTCGTTGTTCGCCCGTCGTGTGCCGTAAAACTCGCCGTAATCCATGATCAGAAAATCCAGGGCCAGGATGCCGAACCGACCGATGGCGTAGGCTGCAGCGAAGGAACTGTTGTTGATATCAGCAATGCCTTTGGTGTAATTGATGCACAAATCAAGTTTCCCATCCAGCCAGCCGAGACCAGCGGGATTCCAGAACACCGTATTGGCATTACGAATCGTCACCAGGCCCAATCCGCCACGGCCGATGGCCTCCGCCGAGATCGGATTCTCAAGGAATCGAAATCCCACCTGGCCTTTTTTGACCTGACCAGTAGTAGCTTGTGTCGCAAAGAGTATCACTGCGACAATAGCAATTAGTTTTTTATATGGCATGAGCGTCTCCTTCGTTAAACTGCAAACAACAACTCTCAAATCTCAAATAAATCCCGAATTCCAATTTCCAAACAAATTCCAAATCTCAACTTCAATACTCAAGACAAAGCGATTAGAGTTTGATGCTTTGAAATTGGAATTTTCTATGATCTATCGAATCAAAATAAATTTGACAAACTGCTCAGGCAATTTTTCCCCAGCCAAATTTTCCGCCTCGGTCACCGCCAAAATGTAAATACCACTGACCACGTATTGATTGGTATCGGTACGCTGATTCCAGACCTCCTGGTCCGTGCCGAAATGATCCATGCTGGAAATCTTGTCGCCAGTTTCGGTGTACACAGTCAATTTGCATTTATAGGGCAGATTGGCGAACAGAATTTGTGACTCGGCACCAGGAAATCCCAAACCGCCCGCCTTGATGGTGGCGGGATTGGGCACCACTCGCACCCGATCGCTCACCTCCAATCCCGCTTTGAACGGAATCGCAGGCAGACCCGAGCGATTGACATAGCGGGAGCTTTCCAATCGCAGCCCTGGATAGAGCGGATCATTGTTCCCTGTGCCATCGTCCACTGCTGTAACGGCATAATAATAGCTCACGCCTCGAACCACATCCCGATCGATGTACTGCGTCTGGGTGCGGTCTGTGGTTTCGTAAATCAGCTCCCATTTATCGCCGCTGTAATTATCCAGCGGATCGTTCACGAACGCCGCCCCTTTCTTTCGGTAGATGCGCCAGGCATACCAATCATCTGCGCCCGTATCGGGATCTTTGAAATACGAAGCATCGGGATAAGACCATTCGATCAGCACCCGATCGGCATCGCTGGTAATTTTGACATCGGGCGGAGGCGGCGGATCGGGGACGTTCAGACCATTGTGCCAGGCCCAATACGCTCGATCCATCACTTTCGCCAGAGAATCCACGCCCGTCAGCACCCAGCGATTCTTCTCCTGATCATCGATTTCTTTATTGAACCAGGCCTTGCCGATGGAATCGGCCACCTCCCAGGAAATCGAACCCACGCCGATGGCATAAGCCACCACAATGGAGTCATAAATCCCAGCCTGGCTGTTTTTGCTCAGCTCGTACGGCCCAACAGTAATGAAGCGCATCGGGCCCTTTTCGGCTCGAGTGTCCCAGCCCTGGGTGATGATGTCCTTGGGAAATTTGCCCCGATTGTCATGGCCGATGTAGGTATCCCGCAAGCCAAAATCCCGCCGACTCCACAAATCCTTCACGATCCCCGCATGGGGCATCGAATACGGCTGGGTCGGATCGTCACTGAGATCTTTAGCGGACTTCGAAGCATATAGGAGCGCATAACCAGGGATCTGCGGCGAGATCAAATGTCCCGTCTTGCGATCGGGATCGCCTGTGTCGTCGGTGCTGCCGTTGGGATAGGCTGTGGCTCCTGGGTATTTTGTATCCCAATAATAAGCCACTTTCAGGCTATCCCGTGCTTTTCCCGTCACCAGGTTCGATTTCATGGCAAACCAGCTATCCAGATCGTCCTCGCCTTCATAAGCAAATGAGCGCAGCACCTCATATTCGCCCGCCTTGGATGGGCCGAAGCTGAAAGCGATGGGCCACCACAAACGAATGGTCTGATCTGGGAAGAAATCGTTGGGATTGGGATTTTCGATGGGACGTTTCGTTTCGCCTGTGAATTTATAGGTTGCTTTCCAAATGATATAATCTTGATGGAATGGATTACTAAACGCATAAACCTCTACATGGGTGCGAATGCCCCAATAGGGCAAAATATCCTCCCAGATGGCGCAGATGTCCGCTTTCAAATTGGGATCGGTCTGCCAGCGATATTCACGGCTCTGGGGGATGCCGTCCACCGTGACGTACGGCGGTCGATACCGCCGAATCTCCCAGGAGAAATCGTTTTTTCCATTGCTGACGAACGGCGTGGGAATGATCTTACGATTGCCCCGCTCGTCAATGCAACCATTATCGTCCAGGCAAATGGGGTTGAAGATCTGGTACAGCATCTGGGAGTGCCACTGATCCTGGGGATAGTACCAGATCTCCGTGTTTTGCGGCCCCGTGCCAGTCAGCATCCAGCTATACTGCGTGGTGAATTGGCCTTCGCCATTGAGCTTTTTTAGATCGAGCTTGATGGCATTGACATCGATGAATAGCGGCGGGCCGTTGAAATCCTTCTGGCCATACAGTGAATTAAAGAAGATGAGGCTAAAAAACATTAACCCGAATATGAACGGCATCATTCGCTTGAGCATTTTTAACTCCTTTGAAAAAATCTGTTGATTTTTTGGTCTCAGAAATAATTCCCAAAGCAAATAGATATGGACCACGAAAATGGAACAACCACAAAAATTATTTTTCAAGTCAAAATCCGTGGTGGTTCTACCATCCGTGGGGCTAACCAATTTGGCCTCAGAATCGAAAGGCCACAGAAATATTGACCACGGAAATGGAACAACCACGAAAAAAATCTTTCAAATTAACATCTGCGCTAGTTCTACCATCCGTGGGGCTAACCCATTTGGTCTCGGAATTGAAAGGACACAGAAATATTGACCACGAAAATGGAACAACCACGGAAATTATTTTTCAAATTAACATCCGTGTTAGTTCTACCATCCGTGGGGGAGATCTACCTCACCAAAACCATTTTATCCGCCTTTAAGAACGACGGGGCGGTCAATTGATAGACATAGATTCCCGATGGCAAATCCTTGGCTTCGAAAGTCATCTCTTGCCAGCCCTGTTCCTGTGGTTCATCAGCCAGGATGGCAACTCGTTCCCCCAACAGATTAAGTACTTCCAACCGAATATTTGCTGCCTGCGGCACATAATAGCGAATGGTGGTACGGCTATTGAATGGATTGGGATAGTTTTGAGCCAAGACAAAGGAATTGGGAAGCTCGACTTCGGGCTGGCCCGCCGACGTATCCACCTGCAACACGCTGCCGATGGTCTCCAACAATGGCTGGCTATTTCCCATATCGTCCTGACTCAATTCCCAGATGATGACCCCGCCTAATTTTTTCAGCCGAACATATTCACATTTAAGCCGCACCGAAACCGTGTCGTCAAAACTCAGGACTTTGGTCCGATTCGGGTTGGTGAGATAGGGCACCTGGGATAGATTATCCCAATGATAGGTCCATCCCGCTGCGATCAAAGGGATGATTTCGGAATACCGCCGATCGACGCAGCCCGTGCTCAGTCCGTACAATTGGCTGGCGGTGAATTCTTTGCCATAAAATGGGATACCAAGAAAAATCTTTTCAGGAGGCAGGCCACGGGATAGCAGGTATTGAATCCCTCGATCCACCGAGCCCTCGGGTTCATTGGCTGGGGCAAAGAGCGGCGAATTGTGCCCCGCATGATTGGTCCAGGAGCCGTGAAAGTCGTAGGTCATTCCGCCGATCCAATCGGTATAATTTTTCAAACTAGCGAAATCGAACCATTTGCCCGACCAATCGCTCACGGGAACCGCCATGGTCAACAGCATATTTGGTTGTGCAGCATCGAACGCTGTCCGCAATTCCTGCATCAGCCGATTGAGATTGATGCGGTCAGCCTCAGACTGGGGGAACTCCCAATCGATGTCGGCGCCATCGTAGCCGTTGTTCAGACAGAAATTTTTAACGTTTTCCACGAACCTGGCTCGGGCCGACGCATTGGCTGCCATGGGCGGAAAACCATCGCAGTTGCCCCAGCCGCCAATAGACACGATGATCTTCTTCCCTGCCTGATGCGTCCTGGCTACCAATTGCGGATAGATGAAATTATCGTACATCGCCAGACTGCCATCGGCCTTGGGCCAGATAAAGGCATGGGCGATATGCGTCAAATGTTTAAACGCCACCTTTTCGGCTGGGAATATCCCCCGTTGCCAGGCGGTGTAATAGCCGACGACTTTCGGGGCTGGTGTTATCTTACAAGCCAACAATGATAAAAATAGCATCAGCAGAGTTAATCTGAATGGTCGTTTTTCGATGATCATTTATAATCTTTCTATCTAAAAATTTAAAAATTCAATCGCAACCCCAACAACACCCTTCTCGGATTCAAAAACAACGGCGCCGTAAACCAGCCGATATCGATGTGATCCTTTTTCCATTCGCCTAACTTATCATTGCCATGCTGGTCACCGCTCTCAAAAGGCAGATGCAGTGAATTTTTGTAGCGATCGAATTGGGCGCTGCTCATATTGGCGAACGACAGTCGTTTCTGATTGAGCAAATTCTGGATCGTCACCACAAATTCCAAATTGATATTGGCGAATCGGAACAGCTTGGATGCCCGCATATCCACATTGGAGTAATCCACGATTTCGATCTTCTTCTGTTGCTCCTCGGGCTCCTGGGGATTGATGATCTGCTTGCCGCCATCCCGCCATTCGAAGAACAAATTGCATAGCAGGCCGCCGAACGGCTTCGTGCCAAACAGCCCTGGCCCCCACTCCTTCGGTGTATGCAGATTCAGGTTGAAATTGGCCTTTGGCAACGGCTCGGTGATGATTAAATTGGCCCAGCGCAGTTCTTCATTGGCACGAAGCCGATTTTCGAACACATTGGCCAGACCGCTGCGGCCGCTGCTTTGCAGCATATATTCGTAATTGCCCCAGAACGTAAAGAATCGCCCCATGTTTTTCTCCAGCCGCAGCTCGATCCCTCGAATGTCTCGATAGGCATCGGGGAAATATTTGTTCACCTCCATCTCTTCATAATAATCGATGTAGCTGCGGCTCAGCGGCTCGTCCTTCACATCTTTGTAATAGAAGGTCACATTAACCAAAAAACTTGATAGGAAGCTCTGCTCATAGCCGAATTCGTAGGCGATGGTCTTGGCCATGGCCAACTCGGGCGTGGGCACAATGACACTGCCCGATGAGATCGATTGGTTATAAAGAAAATTGATATTCGGCCGCTGGTAGAAATGGCCATAATTGAAATAAAGCTTGCTGCTCACCGTGATGGGGAACGCCACGCCCAATCGAGGCGACAGGCGGAACTGGGTCTTGTTTTCGCCGACGGGCCAGCCAGGCGGCTGATCCAGCATGTCCCGAAATTCCACCCATTTCTCCCAGGAACCAAATCGGCCAGGCAGATACTGATAAGTGATGTTGTAAAAATTCGTATAGTCGATATCCAGCGGATGCTTCACGATATAGGATTTTTTATTGGGATTGAAATAATCGGCTCGCAACCCGACATTGGCGATCATGCCCTGGAACTCCAGCTTGTCCTGCAAATATAGACCAATCTCTATTGGATTGACTTTATAATATTGCCAGGTATCGGGCGTCCAGCTTTGCTCGGATTGCAGCCAGGTGCCCGAGTTGACCGATAGATAGTTGTACCTAATATTGAAGCCCGTTTCGATCTGGTGATGCCGTCCCCATTGGGTAGTCAGATCGCCTTTGAGATTGGCCACCCAGGAATACGAAGTGTCTGCTGCCTGCAATCCGCCGTAGAGCCAGAAGAAGTTGGTGATGTCCGTAAGCCAATTGGTGGAGGCATTAGGTGCGCCCATCTTGGGCACGTTGAGCACCCGAAACGAATCCACGTAGGTCCAGGCGCTGGCTTTGGTAGTATCCAGCCCGAAGGGAATTATCTCATGATCAGCATAGCTGAATTGAAAATCGATATTGTAGAAAGTTCGGGGCGTGATGGTGTGAGTAAATTTAGCACCAGCAATGATGAAACGTTGGTCGTAGTTTTGCAATCGGCTTTTGTTGAACATCTGAATAAAGCCTTCGGAGCCGCCCAAAAGTCGTGCCTGTTGTGCCACAGAAGCGGCCGTGCTGCTGAGGAAATTGAAGCGGCTGGAATTGTCGATCAATGCCCCGCCAAACGTGGAGGGTCTACCTGCCGTGACGGTGTTGACTGCCGCATACATCCCATTCAGCGACAGTTTCATATTTCCGCCGAAGCGGGAAGTTAGCTTTAGTTGGCTGTTCCAATCGACATAATTGTTCCGTGGCCCGATGGGGAAGGCAAATTGCGTGTCCTCATATTTGCCAGCCAATAAAAAGGTGGTATTCTTCAGCCAGCTTGCCAGAAATGGGACTGGTCCAGTAATAGTGCCTTCCAAAAAAACATCGGGCTTATTGGCAAATTCGTATTGCGGATGCTGTAAGAGCCACAGCTTCCGTTTCTGCTCGGGCGTCAACTTGGTGTTTTTCGGTAAGCCAATCGCTTCGTAATTCTGCCGCCCCTCGGTGGCTCGCTTCCAGCCTCGGAAATAGCGCAGCTCCGCAGGCACTGTGGTGTCGCCATACGTCCCCTTCCAGGCATAGCCAGTTTCCGATGTATCGGCATAGATGCGGTAGATCAGCGATTCATCGCTCCAGGGATTGACCCCGAAAAATTTCGGCTGATTGGCAGGCGTGTAATCCATTTTAAGCGATACGGTGTACTTATCGGTGGAACCCTCTTTGGTCACCACATTCACCAACCCCGAGCGAAATCCGCCATATTTGGCCTCGAAGCCGCCCGTCAACACCTGCAGCTCTTCCACCGAGGTGGAATTCAGCGACAAATAAGAATTTTCCGATCTTGGGTCCCGCAGCGAAATATCATCCACCCGAACGTCGGTCTCCCGAATGGCGCCACCTCGAATGCTCAGGCCATGCCCATCGTTGCCTGCCACCAGTTCCACTCCTTTGATCTTATTCACGAACTCATCCACTCGCAACACAGGCGCCTCGATGATGCGGTCGCTCAAAATGATCTCCTGCGTGCCCGAGACATCGGCTTTGATCACCTCTCGCTCGGCCACCACCTGCAGCGCCTCCATCTCCAACACCGTGGACTCCAGGGCAAAATCAACGGTGGTAGTTCGGTCAAGATTCACTCGCACCTGCTGCACCACCAGCGAGCTATAGCCCATCATGGTCGCTCGAAGATTATAGGTGCCTGGCGGCACATTAAGGATGACGAAATAGCCATCCGCATCGGCGGCCGCTCCCAGCCTGGCCTCGAGCTTGATCGCTTTGCCCGCCTGCCAGATGCTTTCGATCATCACATTGGCGCCAGGCAGCGGTTCTCGATTGGCCTTGTCAAAAATTCTGCCTGTAATTTTGCCATTGGCGCCATACAGATCCATAACAAGACAGCAAACCAATATAGTCAAAAGAGCGGCTTCAACGAAGCGACGAGCCGAATTCAGTTGTTTCATTTGCATCATGGCATTTTGCTCCTTTGAAATGAAAATATCCTCTTGGATCAATTCAAATTGATCTATTCAATCCATTCAGTTTTGTATGTGTCAAAATTCTAAGAGAAAAAAGGTCTTGCTGAAAGAAATTCCAGATAGAAACACAGTGGCAGAAGAGGTATGTCAGGTTTGTTTTCATGACGAATTCATGTTTAGACGTGTGGTCGCCTGAGATGTAGTCCACTTCCAAAGTGGAATACATCTTAGTCATCTTAATATAACTCAAACTTATCAGTTTGTCAAGCAACTTCTTTTGTTACTAAAAATTTTTTTCTTGAAAAGGGGGGTTGATTTGCGTATATTAGCGCCCTCGCATCAGCCAGGTGGACGAAAATGAAGGCTGACCGATTCATGGGAATTCAAATGAAGGGATCGACCATGCATGTAATGGCGCTGGACCTCGGCGGCACCAAACTGGCCGCTGCGCTTTTTGATGAATCAGGAACCATGACCCACCATCAGGTGCAGCCCCTGGAGAAACGACAGGGCAAAGCAGTCGGAGGGCTAATCACTGACCAGATCGAGCAATTGTTGACAAAGGCTACCTCGCAGCATATCGAAATCAACGCTATCGGAATTTCTATCCCTGGTATTTATTATTCAAAAACAGGAGAGGTCTGGGCACCCAACATTCCTGGCTGGACCGAGTATCCCTTGCTCGACCAGATCAAGGCGATGCTACAGATGAAGTCTATCCAGGTCAAGATCGATAGCGATCGAGCTTGTTATATTTTGGGCGAGACCTGGCAAGGCGCTGCCCGAGGCTGTCAGAACGCCATTTTTCTGGCAATCGGCACGGGCATCGGGGCGGGCATTCTGGTGGACGGACAAATCTTGCGTGGCCATGGCGACATTGCAGGCGCTGTCGGTTGGATGGCGCTGGATCGCTCGTTTCAAGAGGGCTATCGCAATTGCGGCTGTTTCGAATATCACGCCTCGGGCGAGGGCCTAGTCAGGGTTGCTCGATCACTAATCACCGAGGACAAAGACTATTCTGGTCTCCTGCGGCAGAAATCTATCGACCAGATCACCTCCCACGACATTTTCGCCGCTTACCAGCAATCCGATCCGATAGCCACAGCGGTTCTGAGCGAGGCGATCGCCTATTGGGGCATGGCCGTGGCCAATCTGGTGAGCATCTTCAACCCTGAAAAAATTATATTCGGCGGTGGCGTGTTCGGTCCTGCCGCCCAGTTTTTGGATCAGATCAAGCACGAGGCTGAACGCTGGGCCCAGCCGATCAGCATGAAGCAGGTCTCCCTCGAAGTTTCCACTTTGGGCGGCGACGCTGGCCTGATTGGGGCGGGACGATTGGCATTAATGGCGTTGGACAAGCACTTTTGATCTATTTCATTAATTGACCTATTGCAAAATTCCAACAGCAAGCTGTCATGCCTGCGCATGCAGGCATCTCTTTATTCGATTTAATTAAGGATCAGTTTACGAGGAGATTCCTGCATTCGCAGGAATGACATATCCGAACCAAATTTGGCAACAGAAACCAATTTGCAACAGGCTCCTGGAAAGTCCAAATATTTTAGAATCGCCCTGTCATGCCTGCGTATGCAGGCATCTTTTAAATTTCAGACCAAAAGGAAAAAAGGGACTCCTGCATCCGCAGGAGTGACAATAGCTCTATCAATAATGGTCATTAAATAAGGCTGTCATGCCTGCGCATGCAGGCATCTTTCTCTGACTGACCAGAACGAGGAGATATTAATATAGAAATCGGCTATTAGGCAAAATTATTAAATGACTGATCAAGGGTTTCTATTTCCAATTGATAGCAGTAAGCCAACGGATTTCATTTTTGATCCTAATCTGTGGTCGTTCTATCATCCGTGGGGCAATTAATCTGGCCTCTGATGAAAGGACACGGAAATAAAAAAGATCTTGACCACGGAAGTGGAACAACCACAAAAAGCATTCTAAATAAAAGGACAATCCGTGGCTGTTCTATCATCTGTGGGGCAACTAATTTGGCCTCAGAATTGAAAGGCCACAGAAATATTGACCACGGAAGTGGAACAACCACAGAAAACAATCTAAAAAAAACAATCTGTGGTTGTCTTATCATCGGTGGGGCAATTTAATCTGGTCTCAGAATTGAAAAAGATCTTGACCACGGAAATGGAACAACCACAGAAAGCTATTTTAAAGTGCCATCCGTGGTCGTTCTACCATCCGTGGGGATAAATTTCCGTTGGAAATTCTGAAGGAGAAAAATAATGTATCACCGCAAACTTGTCTTCGCTAGTGCCTGTCTTGGTATGCTAATGTTCGGAATTGTCTTCACCACCCTGGGTTCAGCGCTACCTGCCATTATCGAGGCCTCCCCATTCATCACCAAAGCGATGGCTGGCTCGCTGATGGTCTTTCTATCAGCGGGGATTCTGGCTGGCTCCGTGGTATTTGGCCCCACCGTGGATCGTTATGGTTATAAAAATTTATTCATCATCTGCACGGCCCTTATTGGCCTGGGCCTGGTGGGGATCGCCTATTCGCTCACGGCCTGGTGGCTGCGGCTCTCGTTGCTGGTGATCGGCTTTGGCGGTGGAGTGCTGAACGGTGCGACCAATGCTTTAGTGGCCGATATCGCCGAAACAGGCAAGAGCGCAGGCCTAAGCTTATTGGGCGTCTTCTTTGGCATCGGCGCCATTGGCGTGCCCTTTCTCTTGGGCATGTTGCTCCATCTGGCCTCCTATCGAACCATCCTCGCTGCGGTGGGCGCACTCATGTTGTTGCCGATGATTTATTATATCGAGATTCGTTTCCCATCGCCCAAGCAGGCCCAGGGCTTCCCCATCCGTCAGGCGACGAAATTGGTGAGAGAAGGAACTTTGTGGCTCTTCGGCTTCATCCTGTTTTTGCAGAGCGGCATGGAGTTTACCGTGGGCAATTGGACAGCGCTATTTTTAAAAGAAGAATTGACCATCGTCGCCAGTCGGGCAGCATTGTTGTTTTCCGTTTATTGGCTTGGCCTCACCCTGGCAAGATTTGTACTGGGCTACCTGCTCAAAAAGATCTCCCCAGCCGTCGTCCAATACTGCAGCCTGGGCATCGCCTTCATCGGCGCTCTGGTGATGATATTTTCTCACCAATTAGAATTTTCCATATTCGGGCTGACGTTGGTCGGATTGGGCTTTGCCGCTTGCTATCCCATCATGCTCGGCTATGTGGGAGAACGCTACGCCCATCTTTCAGGCACGGCGTTCAGCATGGTGCTGGTCATCGCTTTATTGGGCGGCACCTTGTTCCCGTATCTCACGGGCGCCTTCGGCCAATGGTTCGGCTTGCGCTATTCATTCAGCATTATCCCGATCAGCTTATTGGCGAGTGCTGTTCTGTTTACCATTGTTCTCAATCGAATGCATCGAAATTCAACCAGTATTTAAATCTCTAAAATGAACTCAAAAATTTTAAAAAAGTTCTTGCCCGCTGAAGACATGAAATAACACGAAAATTCACGCTCAAAGGATATCTTCATCAGTGCCTATCTTATTCTGCTGCGGAATTTTGCACTAAATTTTCATGTTAGAATTTTAGTTGGAATTAAATCATATCAAAAATTGAGGAAAAAATTATGCTGGCATCAATCTGGTTAAGCAATGCAAAGGCAGTGATGGATCGAATTGCCGAAACGCAAATGGAAAATATCAAACAAGCGGCTGAATGGATGGCGGATTCCATCGCCATTGGTCGCTGGGTGCACACCTTTGGCTGCGGCCACGCCACCTTGCCTGTGGAAGAAATGTATCCCCGCATCGGTGGCTTTGTCGGCTTTCATCCGATGATCGAACTGCCGCTCACCTTTTTCACGCATATCGTCGGCGAAATGGGAATTCACCAGTTCTTATTTTTAGAGCGAGCCGAAGGCTTTGGCAAAGAGATCATGAAAAGCTATAATTTCGATCCACGGGATACCATGTGGCTGTTCTCTCATTCGGGCATCAACAACGTCAATATCGACATTGCCCTGGAGGCGAAAAACATCGGTATGAAAGTCGTGGTCGCTGGTTCGGCCAATGCGTTTAAGGACAAACAGACCCGCCATTCATCTGGCAAAAAATTGTTCGAAGTGGCTGATATTGTCATCGACACCTGCGTGCCCTCAGAGGACGCCTCCGTACCGCTCAAAAACCATTTCGATAAAGTCGGCCCAGTTTCCACCATCGCTTTCGTCACCGTGGTCTGGATGACCATCACCACCGTGGCCGAAATTCTGGCCGATCGAGGCGTCAAATTATTCATTCATCCCTCCCACAACTTGCCAGGGGATACCACTGCGAGGGAGCGACTGGACAATGCGCTGCGGGAATATAAGAGGCGGATCACTGGTGTTTGAACAGGATCTTTTTGTATTGATGACGGCAAAAATAAATAAAATGCGAGTCTTTCGCCAACTGATAGCTGAGGCTGGTTAAATAAAATAGCTTTGTGACACAGAGATCAGGGTGGAACAGAAAGTTCATTAAGAAAAAAATCCATTTTGCTTGCTCCCTGACCTCTGTGATTGCTTTGTGAACTCTGTGATTAGAACAATTTCTTTGAGGAATGATCAGTCGATTTTAGAAGAGAATTAAATCGCTGGGCGCTGAGCGAATCTGCGTTACTGTAAACCGAATCCTTCATCCTTTTTCAAAGGCAATGGGAGGCCGATCTCAAGCCCTGGTTCGCCAGAAGATTCTTCGTTGCCCCAAAAATTAAAATCCAATGTTGGAAAAGCGATAAAACCGAAGAACATGGTTGTCCTAGGGTAGACTTTTAGCTTATCGTCCCCCTTGCCAAACAACAGTCCAAATCCGATTCCGACCGTGATAGGTGAGTCTTCAGAAAACGATCGTCCTACCTGAGCATCCAGATAAATAAATCTTCTGGGAATTTGTTCAGAGCGTTCAAATGCTTTCGTTCCAAAAGTCAAATTCACATAGCTGACATGATCAAGATTTGCCATTCCAATACTGATTTTGGGCCCCATGGTAAAGCCGCGATTGGAGTCCCAACCGATTTTGATCCCGGGACAGATATAGGGCATCAGTTCGGATGCACCAATTTTATTAGAAAAAAAAACACAAGCTAACCATATTACTGCCATCGCTCGCAATGGCAACCGGAATGATCTCATGATGGACCTCCCATGGTTTGCCAAATGCAAAATATTTTTTGAAACATTCAAGGCCACACAATAATTTCAATGGGCACTGAATTATTTGTCGCTAAATTTTGGCTGTCGTTTCTGAATAAATGCCGATACGCCTTCTCGCATATCCGCGGTCTCGCAGATTTGGCCGAATAATTTTGCCTCATATTTTAATCCGTCTTCCAATTTCATTTCATATCCGGTCTTGATTGCATCGATGGCTTTGGCAACCGCAATGGCACCTTTGGAGGTTATCTTTTTCGCTAATCCCACAGCCTGTTTGACCACGTCCATATTTGGCACCACTTTGTTGACCAGCCCGATCCGATATGCCTCTTGCGCAGAGATGCGATCCCCAGTCAAGATCAACTCCATAGCGCGAGCTTGATTCACTAAGCGCGCCAAGCGCTGGGTTCCTCCGAAACCGGGAATGATCCCCAAATTGATCTCCGGTTGCCCTAACTGGGCACGATCGCCGCAAACTCTCAAATGACAAGCCATAGCGAGTTCCAGTCCGCCGCCCAGGCACATGCCATTGATGGCAGCGATAAATGGTTTGGGCGAGCGATCAATTTTATTAATGATCCCCTGCCCTTTCAAGCAAATTTCCTCCCCCTGCTGGGCGTTTTGAATGGTGGCAATTTCATTGATATCTGCTCCAGCAATAAAAAACATCCCTGCCCCGGTGATAACGGCCGCTTTAATGTCCTTATTCGAAATCACCTCATCGATCGCTTGGTTCAACTCATCCATTGTTGGCGTATTCAGCGCATTGGCCGGCGGATGATCGATCACAATCGTCGCCACTCGATCTTCAACCGTCATTTTAATATTTTGCCATTCCATGATTTGCTCCTTTCACGAATTTAGATTTTCTATTTTCGATTTTACGAGCAGCATCTACTCTCTCCGTGAACTCCCTGAACACTGATCACTGATCACTGATCACTGATTACTGATTACTGACCACTGATTACTGACCACTGATTACTGATCATTGATTACCGAATTTACGCTAATGCGTGTAAAACCCCCTCCCTGTCTTTTCCCCTAACAATCCAGCGGCCACCATTCGCTTCAGCAAATGAGCTGGCCAAAATCGCATTCCCAGCTCGTCCTTGAATTTCTCCAGGCCTTCGAGCACCACATCGAGCCCGATTTTGTCGGCATATTTCAGAGGGCCGCCCAATTCTTGAGGAAAACCAGTGCCAGCCATCATCGCAATATCGATGTCCGTTGCCGAGGCGATTTTCTCCTGTAATACCAATACGGCTTCGTTGATCATGATATAGAGCAATCGTTCTGGTGAAAAAGTGGTCTTCTTCAATCCCTCCGCTTGTTGAATCTCCTTCACAATGGCTTGCAACTCTTTCTCCGAACCATCTGCATCATAGAAACCAGCCCCGGTTTTTTGACCCAATCGTCCTTTTTCAAACATCTTCTGGTTGAGACTGGCTACTGGCATCCTAGGACCGTACGCATTGTACATGATTTGAGCGACTTTATAGCAAACATCCAAGCCCAACATATCGGACAAAGTGAACGGCCCCATGGGCATCCCGAAATTAACCATGGCTTGATCAATTTCAGTGGCAGTGGCAGCACCTTCAGTCAGAGCGATCACTGCCTCTGTAATATAAGGCATAAGGAGGCGATTGACCAAAAAGCCGGGACATTCTTCCACGCGCACAGCCAGCTTGCGCAACGATTCAGCAAATGCCATCACATCCATCACCGTCTCTTCGGAGGTCTGCAAGCCAGGGATCACCTCTACCAGCTTCATCACGTGGGCTGGATTGAAGAAATGCATACCAATCACTTTCTCGGGCCGTTTGGTTGCCGCAGCAATTTCAGAGATAGAAAGCGCTGAGGTATTGGTCGCCAGAATCGTGCTTGGGGGACAGACTTCATCGAGTTCTCTGAAGACTTGTTTTTTGATCTTGATATCCTCTGGCACCGCCTCAATTACAATATCAACGTCGGAGAAATCGTCATAAGAGGTGGTTCCCGATGCCAAGACGATCTTGGGTTCAATTTCGCTGGCGGTCATCTTGCCCTTTTTCACCCGCGACTCGTAAATGGACCGAACCTTGTCAAGCGCTTTCTGCACCGCTTCTTGGTTAATATCTTTGA
The DNA here is from genome assembly GCA_034506395.1 of candidate division KSB1 bacterium. Taxonomy (NCBI): domain Bacteria; kingdom Pseudomonadati; species Candidatus Zhuqueibacterota bacterium. The sequence continues at coordinate 106,988 of JAPDPQ010000005.1, forward strand.
TCACGACTGGAATGCCTGAAAACGTGATCACCTGGGCAATACTGCCGCCCATGGTACCACCGCCAACAACGGCTGCTTTATAAATATACATAATTGCCTCCTTCCAGATTCAATGTTCAATTTAAAGTCTCTCAAACTGAAAAGCAAAAATCGCTTCCTTCAGAGCCATTCGTTTGCCCTTTTGGGGGACGTGAAACGATGAGAGGATGACAAGGTCACGCTCTTTCGATCACAATTGCTCCCCCCATACCGCCACCGACACAGGCGGCTGCCACGCCGAATCGACCATTCCGATTCCTCAGAATATGTTGCAAAGTGACAACCATCCGAGCACCAGTGGCTCCCACGGGATGCCCCAGAGCAATGGCACCTCCATTGACATTAAATTTCTCATCAGGGATTTTAAGCTCCCTTTTGCTGGGAATTACCTGAGCGGCAAACGCCTCATTAATTTCGAAAAAGTCGATGTCCTCCATTTTTACTCCCGCCTTCTTCAGCGCTAGCGGCACAGCGTAGATCGGGCCCTCTCCCATAAAAGCGGGATTCAATGCCGCATAACCGTATCCCCGCACATAAAATTCTGGCGTGATCCCCAATTCTTTCGCCTTATCCTCGCTTAGCACGAACAGCGCCGCCGCTCCATCGCTGATCGGGCAGGAATTGCCCGGCGTAACCGTTCCGTTCTCTTTGAACACCGTGGGATATAGTGCTAACATTTGTTTGGTAAGCCCAATATTGATGCATTCGTCCTCAGCGAAAATTTCTGGCGCCACCTCTTTACCCGCCATTTTTTTCGGAATCTGCATCACTGCGATTTCGTCCTTAAATCGACCCTCTCGAGTTGCACGGAATGCTTTCTTGTGGCTCTGCAGCGCAAATTCATCCTGCTCCTCCCTTGTGATGCCGTATTTCTCAGCCACATTCTCCGCTGTTCGTCCCATGATCTGCCCGACAATCGGATCAGTGAGTCCCTCCCAGAGCGCATCGATCAATTCGCCATGACGCAAACGATAGCCAAAGCGGGCATTCCGAAGCAGATAAGCGGCATTGGACATGCTCTCAGTGCCTCCAACAAGGAAAACATCGCCGTCGCCTGCCTGAATGGCCTGATAGGCGGAAGTAATCGCCTGAATGCTGGAGACACAATTGCGCTGGACGGTATAGGCTGGGACATGCTCTGGAATCCCAGCCATGAGCGCTGCAACGCGGGCAATGTTGGGTGCATCCGAGCTCTGAATTATGCAGCCAGCGATCACATCATCTATAATCATCGGATCGATGCCCGCCCGCTTTATGGCTTCCTGAAAAACAAACTTCAACAGTTCCTGAGCCGTAATGTCACGCAAGGCTCCTCCAAAATTCCCTATCGGCGTTCGAACACCTCGGGTCAAAACGACTTTTTTCATCAGGACCTCCAGGTTTGGTGAATCTTAGGTAGGTTGGATTATTGAAATTTTCATGAGATAGTCTACCAATCTCTTTTCCTTAAGATCGGATAGCGTGCTGCAATGGGATATTTTTCTTCGGTCTCAGAACATTAATTGAATTCAAATAATCTGCAAAATCGGTGTCAAGCCGTCCGTTTGCTGGCGGATAACCATCTTTTAAGCCTCTAATTCCCAAGAGAAGAAAGATTCCTTTATCCCAAAAAGTGATTGGCATTCTCTCCAATTGTTCATCTTTCGTCAATAAAAATTGTTATCAACGGAGCAAAATATGAAAATTCTGTTTGGATGTGCATTACTTTAGCTGTCTCTCACCCCGCCAATATCTTAGCTTGCCCACGCCTGGTGCATCCGGGCTGCCGTCGAACGCCAGGCTAAATTGGGCTGGTTTGGGATCCAACAGCCAAGCATCTTTGTATTTGATCCTTGTCAAATTCACGGCTGTGTAGTTCAATTTTTTGCCTTCTTTCATTGCAAATAGAAAATCGCCATTTGTCTCAAAATCACCATAAGCAATGCGGCCTGATTCATAAGTGTATTTGGGCCTTCGCCAATCACGAATCATATCCATCCGCAGATCCTGTTTGGCGCCAATTGTGAATTGCCTATCGGCATCTTGAATTTCGATCGCCAGTGCGGCATTCTCCGGCTCAGTGTTTAGAACCTTGATATTATCCATCCATTGCTGTGGCGCTTCATTGGCAGGATGCGGAATCAGGACAGTAATAAAGCCGATGTGCTGTCCTAATTCAAAATGTTGGCCCGTCATCTGATAAATAGCGAGCTCATTCTGATAATATCTTTTTTCCGATTCGATTCCTTCTAAACGAAAATGCGTTTGAGGGAAAAGAATGAGGAGATGTTGATCGGCGGGGAGGGCTAATTTTCCCAGAGAATCATAAACCACATCGTACCAATGATTGCCCTGGGCAACAATCTTTCTGGTATGCCACACATTGGCGATTGTAAAAAATTCCTCCACCCTAGTTTTGAAAATATCGAACACCACGAACAGCTCTAGGGCTTTGACGTAAGTGATCACCCGATCCCACTCATATCCCAACTTATCGTCAATCACCCGGGTGCGACTATAATCGAACTCGGGCAAGGAGATAAAATCGATTTTTTGAGTCCGCACCTGTCGGTAAGAGCCAGCGTTGTGCAAGAAATCCAGCAATGGTTGGCCTGGCACTGCGTCACGCATCTGGTAGCGGTACTCACCCTCCTTCTGCCCCATCCAGATCTTTTCCTGGCGCACGCAGAGGCGATTATGGAAGTAATCTTGGCGATACGCTCCGAATGGACCACTGGGCATATAGTCTCGATACCCGCCATCATGAAGGAGAATCGCGCCATTGTTCATGAGCAGGACGATGCTGTTTTCATCGGCATGACCATGGGTCATTTTTTCCTCTTCCACAGGAATCGTATCGCGCAAATAGTCTCGAAAAATACGGCCGCCATCACCTTCGTCCCTATAATTCAATAACAGATAAGTGGAGTTCGCCTGCCAGCCATTTCGGAGCACGATTTTCTTGCCGACGATGTCGTCCATGACTTCCTCGCTCAACTCCGTTGGTGGCTCTGCCGCGAGATCGACGTCGCTGCCGAAGCGATAGCAATCCAACAACATGCATCCCAAGCTTGCGCTTTTAGCATTATCAAATTTTATAAATTTTTTGGCAATGATGCTTGCTGCCCACTTGAGATGAGAATCGCGATAGGCTCGGGCTGCGGCTTCGAAGAACACGAGGAAACGATCCCAATTGGAATGCCAATTGGCATCGCCAAAATCTGGGATCATGCCATCTGGACACATCAAGTGCAAAAAATATTGAGCATTGTAGTACATCTCTGGAGTGCGAAACAGTTCGTCCATCTTGCCCAATGCATCCGCGTAACCTAACAGCGAATAAAGCCAAACCGCATTGTACAGACTAGCATCCTCGATCTCCCAATTTCCCCAATTGTCCATACCGATCGATTTTTCCAGCATTCTCCAGATGGGAGCACGGGGATGATCTGGCATTGCTCGGATTGCCCAAGCAAGACATTCAGCTCGCAGGATGCCTCGATTCATCGCCCCCCATTCTTGAGTCCGCAAGATGAAATCCATGCTTTCAGCAATGATGGCTTCTATTGTTTTTTGTTCCGATGGAGATAGATATTTAAGCCGTTTCAAAGTTTCATAAGATCGGATATAGCGCATGGCTGTAAAGATATTGGGCAAGGCAGGTAGCCCATCTTCATAATCGGCACGCCGTTTGATCGCAGTTTCTGGATACTCTTTACGATAATCGCCATAGCTCAAGAGCACTTGTTTTGCCCGATCGGCGTAATCCTTTTTCCCTTCAGCCTCAAAAAGAAAAGCATAAATAGTTGCCATCTCAAGAAGGGCGCCAGGGGGAATGTAACCGAAGGCAGAATTGGGGTCCAGATTTTTTTTCCAAACTGAAATCAATGAATCATGATGTTGCCAGGTCCAATCGGCAGTGTTACGGGAGAATTCGAGGTAGTGGCGAAGTGGGATTGGCTCAACCGAAAATATTTCTGTACAAAACAAACACAGTAAGACGATTAGGCCGAATGCAAGTCTTCTCATTTATCTTCCTCCATCCGATTTGGATTTTTATCGCGGGTACAACCTGCTTGAGAATTGATCAATCAATGATGTCCTACAAAACGGCTGCTTGATTAGGGGTGTGGCGCTTAGAATCAACAAGTTTTTTGATGGGAAAAATCCACATCAGCGATGAACTGCATTTGCTCTCTGAACCGCGGTTTATGTTGCAATTCAATTAATGACCTGCGCTCGTCGGCTTAGCCAGAATCCCATAAATAAAAATGTCCCCCAGCGTTTGAGCAGATGTGGCGAGGCTATACCGTTTGTTTTTGGACAACACCCAGAAACCAGACAGCTCATCCAGCGCGCCAAACAGGATTCGTTTGGCGATCCCGGGAATAATATCAGGCCGAACCTCGCCGTTCTTCTGGCCTTGAATGATAATAGATGAGATGATGTTCAAATAGTCGTTTAGCTTGCTGCCCATATACTCTTTCATGAATTTATGGCTCTGGCGCAGCTCAATTTGCAATACTTCGGCCAATTCCTTATTGCTGGCAATGACCTCAAGATGAATTTGAATGAATTTTCTGATCTTGTTCTCAAAACCTTCTTCCTTGGCGACCTCCTCCTTCATGCGCCGAATGATTTTAACCATTTCTTCCTCGAAAAGGGAGATGAGTAAATCATCTTTGTTTTTGAAATAGAGATAAATCGTACCGTCAGCGACATTGGCTAGCTTGGCAATCTGGGCAATAGTGGATTTGTAGAAACCGTGCTGCGCAAAAATTTGTGTTGCTGCCTTAAGGATCCGTTCGCGCTTGTCATTGCTGTTCTGTTTCATCTAATTGATTTTCCCTTCATCATTCATTGGTTGTTTGTCTTATTTATAAGGTCGAAGAATCATTTAATCGGATTTGCTGAATGAGCATTCATTCACTAATTTACATTTTTTTCTTTCAATGTCAAGTAGTTTTTCTGTCGAAATTTCATTAGCTTATCTTTTTTTGCGGTGAAGAAAATATTCCTTGACATTTTAAAAATTTTATTTTATTATTAAAGGTTATGAATATAGATTTTTTTCAGTTAACAAATCAAATATGATCGGGCAGGGCTTTTATTAAAAAATGCCGATGTCGTTATCTGAAAAAATTTTTTAAAATTTTATGATGATCAGATCGTCAACGCTTGGCAGGAAATTGACGAGATCACGATCTTATTAGCAGTGGATAACCCATGAAATTGCTCATGGATTTTTTTTTAATAGGACATGTTATGGGAAGAAAACAATTTTCACTGATAATAATCTTTACCGCTCTCTTGGCCTTATGGGTCGCGGGATGTAGCTTGGACCACGGCCTTGAACCAATTCGGAGTGGCATACAGGGGACTATCAAATATATCGGGAAATGGCCGCAGAACACAGCTGAGGTCCGCATTGTTGCAGCGACCAAATTTCCGCCGACCGATATCAATGATCTTATCATTGGAGATATCCTCCCTATTGGTGGTGATTCCACCATTTACACTTTCTATCTTGCTCCAGGCGATTATTATGTTGGGTTGGTGTGGCGCGAGCGAAATGCGGCTTGGGGCATTCAAAGTATTTTTGGCATTTATACCGAACCAGGCAATGCTTTTGCACCAGCGTCAATTCATGTTCCCGATGACAGAACCATCGTCACTGGCAAGGACATCATTGCTGACTTCGCTTATGCAAGGAAAGCTACAAATAGCAGTATTTCAGGCACTATCAAATTTCTCGGCCAATGGCCTGCTGGATCCGAGAATTGCATGGTGATTGCGACAACCAAATTTCCCCCTGCGACACTCCTTGATTTAGCCTTTAGTGGTTTACAACCAGCCAATGTGGACTCGCTGAATTACTTCATTCCTGCCTCACCAGGTCTATATCGCGCCGTGGGGGTGGTCATAAAGAAAGTCAACCAACCATGGGCTCTAGAGAATGTGGTCGGCCTCCTTTTGAAAGACATCGTCGTCGCCACGGATAGCAGCCAAGTGACCAACGTGAATTTTGTGGTTTATTTCTAAAAATCGATGTTCATAAGTATTCACTTAAATTCGGTATATTAACATGAAAAATACGAAATTTCTCTTAATAATCATCAGCGCTATAACCTTCCCCATTCAATCGATTCTGGGGCAGCCCAGCAATACCTATGGGATATTGATCGGAAAAGTGATCGATTCAGCCACGGGTATCCCACTTCCTGGGGCCAATGTGATGTTGATGCAAACAGTAATGGGGGCATCCAGCGATTTAAATGGGAATTTTAAAGTCAATCGCATCCCCCCAGGCAAATATAACGTCAAAGCCACGATGATGGGCTATAAGAGTCAAACTGTTTCGGTAGACATCCCTGCGGGTCAAACCATTTCAATAGAGTTCCGATTAGAGGAGACAGTAATCGAAAGCCCTACGCTTGTAGTGACGGCCAGCAAAAAAGCCCAGAGCTTTCAGGATGTGCCCAATAGCGTATCGCTGATCTCCTTGAAAGATATTGAACGTCGCAATAAAACTTATCTCAATGAAGTGCTTGAGTATACTCCTGGCGTCTATATGATGGAAGGGGATGTGAATATTCGCGGTTCTTCTGGATTCAGCCTGGGAGCAGGCAGCCGTGTGCTATTTCTGGTCGATGGCATTCCGATGATGCCAGGTGATAGTGGGGATATCAAATGGGATTTGGTTCCACTCTCTCAAATCGACCGCGTCGAAATCGTTAAAGGAGCTGGGTCCGCGCTTTATGGCTCGCACGCCTTAGGGGGAGTCATCAATATTATCACCAAAGAACCAGCTCCAAAGCCAGCCACTACCTTTCAGTATTCTATTGGCATTTATGACAAACCATATTATCCCGAGTGGCGCTGGACCAACCGCCGGCTCAATTTCAATCAATTCGACATCACCCATTCTCAAAATTGGAACAAGGTGGCCTTGGTCGTCTCCGGCGGACGAAAAGAATCGACTGGCTACCAGCAAAATGGGTTTTACAACTATTATAATCTCTTGGGCAAACTGATCTATCGGCGAAACACTCACGCCACGTTGACTTTGCAGAGCAATTGGTCTACTGGTGACTACGGCGAGATTTTCCTCTGGCGCAATCAAAATGATGTTTATGAGATGCCAGTCCCTTCCATCGGCGATTGGGTGAACTCCAATAAATTCAGCCTTAATGGGGTCTATCGGGAATTGCTCAACTCAAAATTCACCTATAAAATTAGAACTTCATATTTCGCGAATGATTTTCAACATTATCACCATGACAACAATGACTTCTCCAAGGCAAAGAAATTAGGGGTTGAATTACAAGCCGATTATTTCGCTCATAAACATCATGCCCTGACCTTTGGGGTTGAGGGGATCTACGATTATACTCGTTCGCAAGTATGGGGCAATCATGATGCTTATACCCTTGCGGCTTATTTGCAGAATGAATGGCGGCCGCTCCGAACATTTTCATTGACGCTCGGCGGGAGATTGGACTATCATTATGTCGATACGGGTATTGAGGATACCCAATTTAATCCCAAAGTCGGCTTAAATTTTCGACCGATCGCAACCACAACCATCCGAGCCTCGCTGGGACGAGGATTTCGCGCCCCTACTCTGGCCGAAATGTTCACCGAAACATTTACGGCAGGGTTCAAAGTGATCCGCAACCCCTATCTTAAAGCAGAAACGGCCTGGTCTTATGAACTTGGGATTAATCAAATTCTTTCAAACAAAATGATGCTCGATTTGGCCCTGTTCCATAATGATTACAAGAATTTCATTGAACCCGAACCAGATATCTATCAAACCGTTCAATTCGTCAACGTGTCCAACGCCAGAATCCGAGGCTTCGAGATCACAGCACAGGGCGCGATTCTCGAACGGTGGCTGAGCTTTAATACCAGCTATACTTATATGGATCCAATTGACCGGGATACTAAACAGATCCTCGCCTATCGACCGCGCCATCTGTTTACCTCTGGCTTGACGCTGTCGCACTCCATCTTTGAAGCTGGAGTAGATTTCAGATATGTCAGTCGCCTCGAGCGGGTGAAAGTCTATCCGAATGATGATCGCGTTGCGCAAAAGGTTTGGGATGCTCGGATCGCAGCTAAGCTTTTGGGATTTAACCTGTCTTTTAACATCAACAATGTTTTTCAATATAATTACTGGCAGATCGAGCGCAACATCGGGCCACCGAGAAATTATGTTTTTACAGTCACACGGGAATTGTAAAGTTTTAAGCCATTATTGATCAGTTCTTAGTAGTTCGATATCTATAAGCATAAATGGCAATAGGAGTCGATGGAAGGATAGCTTCGAAGTAATCATATATTAGGACGAATTAGCATTACTGTTTTACACGAATTTAGTCTTCGAAAGGGAAGGAGGTGATCGGCCAGGAATCAGGGTCATCAAAATCAAAATTAGGAAGTGATTCTTTAAATCAATCATTCATTCAAAACATCATTTCATGGGAGGTTAAAATGAAACGATTCACATCTTATGCTACGTTCTTTTGCGTTTTGTTGATAGCTGGTTCCGTGTTCGCCTCTGGTGTGGCGCTCACAGGCATTGGCGCCCGAGCTACTGCTTTGGGTGGCAACTATCGCGCAATTTCTAATGATTGGAGTGCGATGTTCTGGAACCCGGCTGGTCTAAGCCAAATTCAGGGTTTTCACATTGGTGGCAGTTTTGAGCTGATCACTCCAACATCAAAAGTGACGTTAGCTCCATACGCATTGCCATTTGCCGTTTACAAAACTGAAGAATTCAAAAATGAGCCCAAGACCTTCCCCATCCCAGCCGCTGGTTTTGTCTATGGCGCGGAAAAAATGAGCTTCGGCTTGAGCGTTTTTGCACCGTTCGGCCTCGGCGCGAAGTGGGACGCCATGAACACGGCTGCTTACAATCCCGATTATCCTGAATTCGATTTTGAAGATGATCTCCAGGTCATCGATATCCATCCGACCTTCGCTTATCAGGTGAGCGATAAATTATCTGTGGGCTTGGGGGGTAGCGTTGTTTTGACCAATATTATGATTCGCAAACCCACCACCACTCCGAATCCACTGTTGGCAGATCCAAATTATGCACCGCTCAAGGTTGGCGTCCTCAAACCTTTGGGTCTGGATCAACCGATCTATAATTATATCCTGACTGAGACCAAACTAGAGGGTGACGGCATTGGCTTTGGTTTCAATCTTGGTCTCAAATATAATCTGACCGAATGTTTATCTTTAGGTCTATCGGGCAATTATTATAACGATGTTTCTTTGGATGGCAAGATCAGCGCCACCACCTATTTTGCCAAGGCCGATCAGACGAAATTTGCCACTCTACAGGGTACATTGAACACAATGGTTCAACAGGGGATGTTGAGCGCGGCTCAGGCCCAACAGATTTTAGGGATTTATAGTGGCCAGAAGCAAGTGCGATATGATAACGCCAAAGGCGACGCAACCCTCCCCTTGCCAATGACATTAGGAGCTGGGCTCGCTTTTTCTGGCGTCGAGAATCTGCTGCTCAGCGCAGATGTCTCCTGGACCCAATGGTCTGCCTGGGACGTTATCCCCATTGAAATGGAAGACGGCACGAAAATGGAATTGGTCGAAAATTGGAAGGATGGGATCCGTGTTGGACTCGGCGCCGAATATACGCTGTTGCCATCACTAAAGCTCCGAGCTGGTTATTACACCGAGCCATCTGCTATTCCCGATGAGACATTGACCATCACCATTCCCGATATCAGTCGGCGCCATGCCCTGAACTTTGGCGCCAGTTACCATCTCGGCCCACTTAGCGTGTTCGCCAGCTATGAGAAGATATTTATCGGCGACCGCATAGTCAGCTCATGGGTAATGACCCAAGATAAAACCGGTTTTGATAATATGGCCGGTACCTACAAAATGGACGTGAACAACTTCATGTTCGGACTGGGCTACAACTTCTAATTGTGCTTTTTATAATATCCCATGCAAAAACCCCTCAAGGCGCTTGCCTGAGGGGTTTTTTTTAGCCAATTTCATGAATCATTTCAGATCAATTCTAATTATTCCAATAGCATCAACTGATTCCAATCATTTTCAGCTTGGAATTTTTTATTCAATCAATCAGATATTCGCAAGTTTCGTGGTGTTGGGTTCGTCAGAATATGGTTTTATAAGAACTGGATGTTGATGAAATTAATTGAGAGGTTACCTTGCCAAAGTTTCAAAGCTATCTTTCGATGTGGGAGCGCACCGCGCGGACGAAATGATTAAAATCATGATAGTTCAAATGGCAACAACCATAGTTGAAAAAAACGACCCACGCGCGCGTTCGCTTTTCTGACGCATCAGCGGTCCAAATCGAAAGCTGTTTGGGGTCAAAAATTGGATCAATATAAAGGCTGGTGGTTTCATTATGATTGCGCATCAAACTCATGGCTTCCTCTAAAGTCGGGAGCCGCCAATCATGATATCCACCATAGCCTCTTTGGTTTAGGGCCTTGAGCCATTCTTGCGTCTGTTCAAACCACATAGACTCCTGAGAGCCGCTCTGTTGCCAGAGCAATTTGGATTGCGGGTCGAAAACCATGGCGTCCCCTGATAGTTCGAATATTTCCAGTTGGCCTGAAGCCCCTCGCCCAGATATGTTTCGTTTGATGTCAAAAAAATCACACTTTTTAATCAGATTAGTAACCTGTGTTTCACTCAATTGCTGGGCTTGGTCTCTGGGCTTCATTCGGGTAGGATTAGCAATATCGCTGGTCTGACATGATTTTGCCTCAACTGGAGCTGACGACGGTTGGTCATTTAAATTCAGCAAGGTTTTGAGAGTGGCATAGCCATGATCGAAATCAGCAAATCTGACAAATAGAAAGCTCCGAAATGGGTCCAATTGTCGAGTATCGTCTAACAAACAACTCAGAATGGTCTTTTTTAGCTGCGAGGCCATTCGCCATTCTGCAAAAACATTCCGGGCAGCAGCAGCATGATATGACCAGACTAACAAAAAAATATCGCAATCTTCAATCGCGCTTCCAAACATCTCGACGGGATAATCGCGATCCTTGAGTTGCGCAAAATAAATCCAGACCTCAACTCCGTCATTCCGTAACTGTGTTGCCAGACGTCTGGCAAATTCATTGTCTTCCCAGGCATGGCTGATAAACACCTTCAACATGGGTTGTTTGACCATATTTCATCAATGCTCTTGTCGCGGGCTGAGATCAAGCCACAGCTCCTTGCCTTCTCTAAGTTGCTTTTGAAAGCTGCGCTCTGTTAACATATTATAGCCCAATACGACAGCTTCTGCAAAAAAATTTGACAATCTTTTATTGGAAAAATGGCAATTGTTTATTATATTTGCACGGAGGGTCATGGGTCATGGTAACACGCTTTGGTTTTCTGATCAATATTAACTCCTGAAACCGAAGCAGCTTCGTTAAAAAATTCGAAAAATCCCTGAGTTCAGAGATCAAACATCCCAAATGTGATCCAAGCACTAATCTGGAGGGACTGAAGCAGAATGAAAACCTATCAAATTTTCTATATTGCAGGATTGGCTTTGCTTATAATTTCGGTTTCAGCTTATTTCGTCGGCTCGCTGGTGATATTCTCCGCCGACGATGAAACGGCGGCCAATTTGCTCGGGAGAAAAATTCAACTTGACTCTAATTATGATATTCAGGAAAGCATTTCCGCGTTTGTTGATTCGAACCGTTTTCACTATCGCTGGCTGCTCTGGTTCGGCGGAGCGATTGGAGCGGCATTGATAGGGATTGGTCTTTGGCTGGAACGAAAAACAGAAGGTCCAGATCTGTTTTTAGATGATGAGTTAGATGAAGATGAAGAGGAATCATCATTTTGAACGCCAAGTTTCTGCGAGATATAGATTGTTAAAAAATCAAACACGTATCCTTCGGCCCCCAATGATCTCACAACTCGATCTCTCCATCGCCAAACCATTTTTCACCCCTTTTCAGCTGCTTTTCCGCAAAGACCAATAGCTGAATGTATTTTCTGGTGATACTTAAAACATTATAGAGCACTGCTCTGCATTCAATATTTCTAATGATAAATTCGAATTGTTTAATAATCTGTTTGCCGATTGCTTTTGGACCGTTTTCAATACAAAGAAAAGCGAGCTGTAAGCTGTTTAATCTAACAAACTGCCCAACGGACCGACGAATATGTCTATTTTTTATATGAGGGGCTTCGAAAGGATAGTTGCAATCCGCATAAAACGGGTCTCCACTTTACCGTTTCCATTGCAATATGGGCTATCTACACGTTACAGAATTTGAATGTCAGCCACCCCAGATAAACCTTTTTTAATAATCTGATTGATTGATGAAATAGTGATGATCGAGTGGGAGTCAAGATACGAATGAAGGTGAGAGGAAAATCGAAAATCGTATTTATGGGAGGCAATCTACTGGGTTGTAATTGTCTCCGATATTTGTTGCGGGCAAAGAATGTGAAGATTTTGAAAGTGGTTGGCAATTATCATGACAATGGTTCTGTGATTGAGCCGCGCGTTTGGAATGCTTCTTTGGCTCGGGTGGCATTGAATCGGAATTTGCCGTTTATTCAACCGAAATCGACGCACAACTTGCAATTCATCAATGATATTCAAAACATCGATCGTCCCGATTTTATTTTTACTCTTGAGTACGACAAGATATTGGATCCGATGATCCTCGCCATCCCTCGGATTGGAACGATCAATATCCATTTTTCACCTCTGCCAAGGCATCGCGGTCAGTTTCCAGTGGTCTGGTCATTATTGGAGGACGACGAAGCGGGAATCACCCTGCATTGGGTGACCGAGAAAATCCACGCTGGTGATATCATCGCCACTCAGAAAATCCGAATTGAGCCAGAAGATACAGCCTATTCTTTGTATATGAAACTAACAAAGGTCGGCTTAGAGCTGTTCAAAAGCTATTTTCCAAAGATCATCAAAGGGACTGCTCCGCGAATCCCACAGGATGAGAGTCAAGCCAATTATCATGCCGCCGGATATCCAGAACAGCGCATTATTAACTGGAACAAATCAGCAAAAGAGATCGATCGCTTCATTCGAGCGCTTACTTTTCCTGAGTTCGAACCAGCGCGCACCTATTTTCATGATATGGAGATAAGCATACTGCACCCCGTAGAGGTGCTGCCCCCTGAATCTAATGGTTCACTGCACGCACCTGGGACAATTGTTAATATTGGCACAGATGGACTGATTGTCAAGACCGGCGACGGTGATATTTTGATTAAAAAAATCCGGATCAATGAATCATTGCCGATCGATGCTTATAAGCTGGCTCGATTATTTGATCTTCACGTTGGCGAAGCATTCAGAAATATCGAAAAGCTCCATGTCGAAACGCAGCTCAATCTCATTGTTCCCTGATAACCTTTTCCGCAATCAATATCACATGTTCGTAATTACTTTGTTACTCTGATATCACTCCAGTGCAAAAAAAAGAGAATTCATCTGCTTGAAACGACAAGAAATCATTATAGAGCGGGTGAGGCTGATGGGCACTTTTGCTTTTGCAAATCTTTTTGATTGAAAGAAATAGACTCAGTTGATCTATGAGTAATTTCGAGGGAATAGAAACTTTGGACGTCATTGATTGTTGTGTTCAAAGGAAGATTTGGGGGGAAATGCTATGATAGAAAACAAGGACAACTGTCGTGTAGTGATTATTGGATTGGAAGGGGCTACTTTTAATCTCATCCATCCGCTGATAAATCGAAATAGCCTACCATTTTTCCAAAAATTGATGGGGAAAGCCAGCTATGGGATCGTCAAATCCAATCTTCCGCTTAATAGCGCCTGCAATTGGACATCCTTATTTACTGGTATGAACCCGGGCAAACATAATATTTACGATTATCTGCGATACGATAATGGATCCTATCAACCTGATTTGATAGGGTCGGATAGTTTTAAAGCTCCTTTGCTTTGGAACATCGCTAGTGCGAATAATGTGCAAACCATTCTTTTAAATGCCCCTATTGCCACATGCCCCGAACCTCTCAATGGCATTATGGTCAGCGGTATGCTCTCTTCGCATCATTCCTGTTATGCCTACCCAGAATCGATTGCAAAGCAACTACAGCAGCAAGATTACGTTGTCGATTGTAGTGCCGCTCGCCACGACGATCCAGAACGATACTTTGAAATGATCACGCAAACTCTCATCAAGCAAGAACAGGTGTTTCTCCAATTGATTCAGCAATATCCCTGGCGACTTGCAATTGTAACCTTCAACGCATTGGGAAAGGTCCAGCACAATTTTTGGCGGCAACGAGACAAACTGGAGTCGCTTTATATCCAATTGGATCGGTTCATCAATCAAATTTATAAAGCGACTTTGGGTAATACCTATTTCATCGTTGTCTCGCATCATGGCTTTAAATCGGTCAACAAGAAGTTCTTTGTCAACGAGTGGTTGTGGGAACTGGGTTTATTGGAGAAACGAATTACAATTCATCAACCTCGAACCACGGATGTCTATGATCTACTGGATCAAAACTTGAGCCAAGAGAAGCATTTTATCACTGACCTTTTGTCCAAAACTGGGCTTACAAAAGATAATATCAGGTCGGTGCTCCCGGTGGAGATTGCAGAATTTCTGAAACGGCTGGTGCCTCGTCGGATCAAAAAATTCTTCCCAAAAGAATATCTTGATATCCTTTGGGAAAAGACCCAAGCGTATTTTGTTTCGACCAATGTTCAAGGGATAAACATTAATTTAAAGGGTAGAGAGCCTCAGGGCATCATTGCCCCTGGCGCCGAATACGAACAATTGCGAAATCGGATTATTACCGAACTTTATCGGCTGAGAGATCCATATACATTCGAAAATGTCATTGATCAAGTTTATCGGAGAGAGGAATTGTTCGATGGTGAGTATCAGGCAGCCGCGCCAGATATCATTATCGTCCCAGCCAAATATGAATATTATTTGGACGCTGGCAAACGAACCTGTCGCTTGTTTATCGGCTCAACCAATGATGACTATCCGGTTCATGCCTATCATGAGCCGAAAGGCGTCTTTTTCATGACTGGCCCGGATGTGATCAGAGGCCAGAACCTGGGCGAAATTAGCATCTTTGATATCGCTCCTACCGTGCTCTATTTGCTTGGGCTGCCGCTTAACCAGAAGTTTGATGGAAGGGTGCTACGATCGCTATTCCATGAAAGCCGAGATTTCCATTTTTATCCTCTCCCCTCGTTCTTCACAAACGAAATTGATCAACCACTAATTCCCGATGAGTATTATGTGACAACAGATGCTTTTTCTTCTGTTTTGCCATGAGGCTTTGACAATTAATATCGATAAGCCCTATTGGCGTTACTCTGGTCAGCAGGCGTTGGTCATTTGCCAGAACAAATGCTCTTTCACCGCCATCGATAGAGCAATACAGCATTATGAATTCGGTAATTGATAGCTTGCCCATTTTGTTGATCCGAAAAGTGGAGCACTTGTAATTACCCGGCCCATTAAAAGAGCCGGGTTTTTTATTGCTTTTTGTGACAGAAATTTGTATAATTGGGCGCATTCATTTCGCTGGTGTCAGGTATTTTTTGGCGGGTAGTGGATCCGAATGGATTGCTAAAATCTTTGTAGTTCCATTTCACTTGAGATGAGATGCTGGCATTCGCAAGATCGATTGGCGTTCAATTCATCATCGTTACATCGTCGCTTTAATGGCATTATTTTCTTTGAATTGATTCTGAATGCAATCATATCCTTTTTTTACGGGGCAAACTCGTTATATTCAATCACAGAAATCGATTTTATTTATCATCAAACAAGGGATCGAATTTGGTCACAAAAATTGAAATCGGCACCCAGCCGCAATATGATAACCCCGCTAGAGATGCGATCACCAAGGATATTCAAGATTTGGGAATCCGTGGGGTCACTCAAGTCAAAGTATTTCAAATTTTCTATTTTCATGGTAACCTGAGCGAGCATGAAATTGAGCGGATCTGTCAGCAGTTATTGATCGATCACGTGAGTCAAGTTTTTGCGGTGAATCATCCGCTTGAGCCGGAAGGCGATCATGTCTGGAGCGTGGAAATTACTTATAATCCTGGGGTGATGGATCCAGTGGCGGAAAGCACTCTGAAGGGGATCAGCGATCTGGGGATCGTGGGCGTGTCTCAAGTGAAGACCGCTAGCAAATACCATATCTACGGGTCATTGAGCGATGCAGAAAAGAAGCTCATTATTGAAAAACGATTGGCCAACAAATTGATCCAGCATGTTGTGCAACCTGATGAAAAAATCTTTGCGGAACCAAAGCGGTATCAATTTTCACGTATCGAGGTGCCGTTGCTTCTGGCGGATGATGACGAATTGCTTGCGATCAGTCGTAATGGCCAATTATTCCTCAACCTCGAGGAGATGAAGGCGATTCAGGCTTATTATCGTAAGTTAGGCCGCCAGCCGAGCGATGTTGAGCTTGAGACATTGGCCCAGACCTGGTCGGAACATTGCGTTCATAAGACGTTCCGCGGCATTATCGATTATGATGGTCAGCGTATCGATAATTTGTTAAAGACCACCATCATGAAGGTCACCAGGGAACTTAACAAGCCGTGGTGTGTTTCGGTTTTTACCGATAATGCCGGGGTGATTGAGTTTGATGAGCATTATGATGTTTGTTTTAAAGTTGAGACGCACAATCATCCTTCAGCTCTCGAACCCTATGGCGGAGCTAACACTGGAATCGGCGGGGTCATTCGAGATCCTCTTGGCACTGGGCTCGGAGCGAAACCGATCGCCAATACTGATGTGTTCTGTTTCGCGCCCCCCGATTACCCGATGGATCAGCTTCCTCCAGGGACATTACACCCCAAGCGGATCTTTTTGGGAGTTCATGCGGGGGTACGGGATTACGGCAATCGCATGGGAATTCCTACAATCAATGGCGCAATTTATTTCGACGAACGATACGTCGGCAATCCACTGGTCTTTTGTGGCAACGTGGGCTTGTTGCCCAAAGGCATGACCGAAAAACAGGTGATGCCAGGGGATCGTATCGTCGTTGTCGGTGGTCGTACAGGGCGGGATGGAATTCATGGCGCTACTTTTTCCTCCGGGGAGCTGACCACTGAATCGGAGCTGGTTTCCAGCGGCGCGGTTCAAATCGGGAATCCAATCACTGAGAAAAAATTAGTCGATACCTTGCTTCAGGCTCGAGACCGAAGGCTTTATCGCGCCATTACCGACTGCGGGGCTGGTGGGCTGTCATCAGCAGTGGGTGAACTCTGTGCGGCACTTGGTGCCGAAGTGGACTTGGATCTCGTCCCGCTCAAATATGAGGGACTCAGTTATACGGAGATCTGGATTTCCGAAGCGCAGGAGCGAATGGTGCTGATCGTTCCCCCACAAAATGTGGACACCATTTTGGAACTGTTCGCTTCCGAAAACGTTGAGGCCACCGTCATTGGCACAGTGACCCGTTCTGGCCGCTTGGTGCTCCGATACCAGGGAAATGAGGTAGGCGACCTTGAGATGGAATTTCTCCATCATGGCCTGCCACGACTGACGCGACGCGCTATCTGGAAAGCCCCGAGCTTTTCTGAGCCAGAGTTCCCAGAACCAGACAATCTAACCGACATTCTGAAGCAACTTCTCAGCTCTTGGAATATATGCAGCAAGGAATGGGTTATTCGACAGTACGATCATGAAGTCCAGGGCGGCAGTGTGCTCAAGCCGCTGGTCGGAGAGCAAAATGATGGCCCCAGCGACGCAGCGATCATTCGACCTGTATTGACCTCGAACAAGGGCATCATCCTAGCCAATGGCTGTAATCCCAAATACGGTTTGATCGACCCTTATTTCATGGCCGCATCCGCCATTGACGAGGCAATTCGGCAAATCATCGCGGTCGGTGGCAAATTGGACCGCATCGCATTGCTCGATAATTTCTGCTGGGGCAATACCGATAAGCCCGATCGGCTGGCTGGTCTGGTTCGCGCAGCGCAGGCTTGTTACGACATCGCACAAAGCTATGAAACGCCATTCATCTCCGGCAAAGATAGCCTCAATAACGAATATCAAATCGGCAGCGAGTCTATCGCTATTCCGCCCACGCTTTTGATCTCCGCGATCGGCATCATGGACGATGTGACCCGCGCCATTTCGATGGATGTGAAACGAGCTGGGGATCTCATCTACATTTTGGGCGACACCAAAGATGAATTGGGCGGCTCACACTACTACGATATTCTAGGTCTGAAGAGTAGCAACGTGCCACAAGTCGATCCTAGGAATGGCAAAAAACTAATGACCGCTTTGAGTGCTGCCATGGAAGCAGGGCTGGTGCGTGCCTGTCATGATTGCTCCGAAGGCGGATTAGCCGTCGCCGCTGCTGAAATGGCATTCGCTGGCGGCTTGGGAATGGTGCTCGATTTGCGCCGAGTACCATCTTCTCATGGCTTACAGCGCAACGACAAGCTCCTGTTCTCGGAATCCAATAGTCGGTTTGTCGTTGAAGTTCCTCCCGAATCTCAACAGCGATTCGAACAAATCATGGCTGATAACCTTTTCGGCTTGATCGGCCAAGCAGTCGCAAAGCCGAGGTTTCGCGTCGTTGGGCTTAATGGGAATACGATTATTGAAGCCAACATATATGAATTGAAAGAGGCCTGGCAACGACCGTTACGCTGGTGACAGATCCTCAAATTGCCCGGCTCACTTTCATTGAATCGAGCTCAATTTTGACATCGTCATCGATTTGCCACAATTCCATAATTTGGAATTTTCCCGCGGCAAAATTGAATCGAGCTTTTTAATAAAATCAGAGGATTTTCATTATCATGAAAGTTGTCAAGACGATCGTAATTCGAACAGCAGGATCAAACTGTGATTATGAAACCGTCCATGCATTTGAACAAGTCGGGAGCCAGGTTAGTTTGGTTCATATCAATCAGCTTATTTCTGGCAAAATTCGATTGTCGGATTTCGACATCCTCGCCATTCCTGGTGGCTTCACTTATGGCGATGACATCTCTGCTGGAAAAATATTGGCCAATGAGATCAAATACAAATTAACCGATCAAGTAGCCGCATTTATTGCTGAGGGCAAATTGATCATAGGTATATGCAATGGATTTCAGGTATTGGTCAAGGCTGGATTATTACCAGCGGTGGATTTGCTCGGAACAACCCAATTGGCGACGCTGACGTTCAACGATTCTGGCAAATTTGAGGACCGCTGGGTTTATCTGAAGCTGGTCAGCCAAAAGTGCGTTTTCACTCGATCGCTCGCATCAATTGTTTACTATCCGGTGGCCCATGCTGAAGGGAAATTCATTGTCAAAGATGCAACCGTACTGGATCAATTGAAAAACAACGACCAAATCGTATTTCAATATGTTGACGCAACAGGACAGTTAGCTGGCTATCCGTGGAACCCCAACGGTTCCATTGAAAATATTGCAGGGATTTGCGATCCCAGCGGTAGGATCTTCGGCCTAATGCCGCATCCCGAGCGCCATTTTCACCCTACGCATCATCCGCGCTGGACCAGAGAAGGGCTGCGGCCTGAGCCAGATGGGGTAATGATCTTTCGAAATGCCGTCAATTACATTCAAGAAAACTTATAGCGAAAAGGAGCAAAAGCGATGCATTATGGAAAAGTAAAAATGTGGGATGATTCCAAAGGATTTGGCTTTATCATCACAGAAGATGAAGAAGAGCTTTTTGTCCACGTGAGCGATCTGGACATTTCTGTGAAAGAAAAGCGCCTCAAAGTTGGGCAGCGGGTCGCGTTCGATATTCGGCACGAATTCAAGGGGGATAAGGCGATCAATGTCCGAGTGCTGCGCTGAAAACTGAGATCGCCTTCTCTCTTTGGAATCATCCCGATTTGCGGAGAAAATCCACCTCGCTGCTTTCCATCAGATTCAAAGCGCTGCCTATTCCCTTTGAAAGCACCCCAGATAAAATTATTTGATTAAATTTTGCATTAGCGCAGGACAAGGCTCACTTCAATCTCTCCCATTGCATCGTTATAGAACCAATTCTGGATATTTTTGAAGGAATCAGTAATTCTGAGCGGCAAAATCGTGGGTAAATAGGGGGCAGAAAATCAGAATTCAATCCATCTGCAAATATTCTTAGATTTAATTATCGACCAAGCAAGAGGCGCAAATTCTGCTGTTGCAATTCCGATAGATTCTGAAAGATGGGATCATCTTTTCGCACTTTTTCCCGCTTAACGATTGCTCGAAACGCCCGACGAACCAGCGCCTGATGTCCTTTCGATTTACGATAAGCATGAAATTGATTGATCAGAGGCAGCAAAAAGTCTTTGTTCCCGACATTAATGATGGCTTCGAGGACCAAATTCGATTGCCGACGCTGACCATTGCGGATCATGGTTTTGAGATCATCCACAGCGTCACGGCAGCCATAGATTGCGAGAACGAAATGAATATAGGCCCGAAAATATTCATAATTGCGCAATCTTACTTTCCGGATCATTTGAGAGGAACTACTGAGGAAATCTTTCAAATGCTGCAACAATAACATCAAAGAATTGGCCATGCTGGAAAATTTTGGATGGGCCACGATCTCAATCAGATCTTCAATTTCCAATACTCGATTGATATCATCGAATTGATTAAAGCTCTCGAACAGTGATTTCAATGCGGGAAGAGATTTATGGCCCATCCGCTGAATAATGCGGTGGGCATAAACTCTCAATGTGGAATTTCTTAAGTCCTGGAAAAGCTTCTGCAATAAAATGCGTGCGCTCAGTGTTCCCCCTGCCACTAAACGCTCCTCAAGCTGAATTGATTTGATCACCTGCGACTCTTGCAAAAGTTGCTGAATCATTTTCTCAATGGCGCTTGCTTTTTCATCCGGATCTCCCTCCAATCCATCCTGCAAAAATAGCACTTGAGAATATAGCGTGGCATCGCCGAGCTGCTTGAGCTTTGTTAAAATAGGTGTTAAGTCTTCAGCTTCGAGATGTTGCAGATTCCCCAACGCCATGCGTCTGACTTCGATCGGATATCGCTCATCCTGGATCACCTCAACAAGCGGCAGATGGGCATCGATCACCCCGCGTTTAATATATGACCCAAGCGTGTCGATTACAGCTAAACTCAATTCCTCATTCTGCGGATTCAAAACCGACACCAGCTTTGGAATGATTCGTTCCTCTGGAAAATACTGCAGCGAATCAATAGCAGCCAGGACGATATCTGTATTAGGGTCGTCCAATAAAGAAAGTAAAGGATCAATACATCGATCATCTAACATCCCGCCAAGGATGTAAGCGATCCGCTGCCGAATTCGATCACTGCCCCATTCCAAGCCGCGGATTAAATCTTTGAGCTCTCCTGGGGATGAAATCATTAATAATTCGCTAATCGCTCGATCCACAACATCTGGATCCTCCGTATCGAGATCCATGATCAAATCTTCAATTTCCCACTTTGCTAAATATCTGCTCAATGATTCAATTTCCTCTTAATGGATCGTTCAATGCTTTTGCGCGTATCATTAGTTCGCCCTAATGACATCCGCATCACATGTCACTCACGCAAACAAATATTACAAAATTATTCCTTGAATATCAAGAGATTTTTTCGCAATCCATTAAGAAAGCCAGCGTATTCTCAAGAACCATTTAATATAGGCCAGGGACTTTTGTTCTGCAAAATTTTTCGGCCAATTGGACAAATCAGGAACAACAGGATATCAAGATTGCTTAGCGGGAATGCAACGATTGCCAGTGCATCATTTTGCCCACAGTGCCCCAGTGGTTTCCATCCAATCGGCAATGTTTTCCACTGCGGTTGTGACGTGATTGTCCGAAACGTCAACCTCTAACCAGGGCAATAATGACTGGGAAATTACCTTTCGATAATGCTCTTGTTCAGAGACGAATTTGCTCAGGTCTTGATATTGTGCTGGATTCCCCGAAACCTTGAGCCGTTCGGCTCGAGCGTTTTCAAAAGATTCTGGTGACCGGGTACAAAAGATCAAGCGAAAGCCCAGCGCCTTCAATCGCTTCTCCAACCAGGTGAAATCGTAGAATACCTCATAAACCCGCTGCTGATAAACCTGGGTGGAAATGTGAAAGCGATCTACGATCCAAGAATAGTACGGTAACAGCTCAAAAAGGTGAACCCAGGTGCGATAAGTCTCCATTGCGCGCTCCTGCTCGTGGGGCTCGAAGTTGATCAGGCCACGGCCCCAAGGATAATTCGTGAACGCGCACCATTCCGCTGATATCAATGGGGATGGATAGCGATACTTTCGCGGCCCGACGATCCGCGGATGTTCATTCAGCGCCAGCGCAATCTCGGTCTTGAGGGTCAGACGCGTCCCCTCTAATATTATCTTCGGGCAAAGTTTATTGGCCATAATATCCCTCTTGATTGATTCCAGCGCCATTTTAAGAATAATTGGAGTCGAAAACAAGCACTTTATTGTTGTTTTCTTTATCTGCCACTATTTGATCGATCAATATAACAATAGGGCTTCCACTTAAGAATCGTAGGAGGCTCAAAAGCGACGGAAAGTCGATCCTTCGGTGAGTTTGAAAAATTTATTTCATCAGGAAAAATTGAATTGTCATGCTTGTGCACAAATGCGTTTTTTTGCACAACGCATTGGTCGGCTTATGACGAGATACGTATACTCGCAAAAATGCCATGATTGCGTCATATTTCGATTGGTGCAACCAGAATAGATCGGATCGATTTTGGGAATGATAATGTGAAATGAGGTAATCCATCTCGTTCAGTTTCAATTTTAAAATTTTCTTGGATCCGCTCTGTTGCGCGGAGGTATCGGTCCCTTGATATTTGACACGGATTCAATTGATTATCAGAGCGTCCAAATCTGCATTTTTGTCAATGGGGCAATCTCGCAAAAAAAACACGCTAGCGCCTTGACGAGGTCTTTTACCATCGTTGCTTGGCACTGCGTGTTTTACGGGGGGAATTTTGTGGAAATTGCTATTTTCGCCAATCTGAACTACCAAAATCATGGTTGAGAATAGAAGTGAACCATGACCCGACGATTGAGTTGGCGACCGATGGGTGTTTCGTTGTCGCCCAGCACCACAGTTTTGCCATCATAAGTTTTGAAAGTCAATGGTTCCTTTTCACCCACCCCGATCGGTGGATCAATGCGCCGCTTGATATCTTCATATAGTTGAGGATACTTCCGTTTCACATCGCTCAGAAATTTTTCATGGAAAAATCGCGCGCGCTGTTCCGAAAGCCTCTGATTTACAGCATCGGGGCCAATCGCGCACCCATGCCCCACAAAGCGCATTCGAGTTTTATCATCTTTCAACAAGAACGGAATCCGATCCAATAAATTGGACCAATAAAAATGGTACAGCTCCTTCGCTTTGGCAAATTTGGCGATGACATAATACATTTTCTCCCGGCCAAGGATCTCCCGCTTTAGTAAAACTGTTTTAGGAAGCGTCCGAAAAGTGCGCCCAAGGCTATCAATCACAGCGATGGAATAATCCGCGCTCTGTCCGACCCAATCGGATGATTTGGTCTGGGTAGATTCCCCGAGTGACCATGAGATCTGCTGTACGATGTCGCTCGCTTTTTCGGGCAGTGAAATTTCTGTTAAATTGGTCGTCCCATTTGCTGATAATTGCAACATCGCCTGCTTTAATGGGACGACGCCTGAAATTTTTGCATCGAAATAGACTGGATGATTTTTCATTTCATCAAACAGATTTTGCAATGGACCGAAAAGCGCCTCCTCTGTTTCTGCGTCGACCATCAATTCGACGAATTTTTTATCCTGTTGAATCCATTCTGCATCCTCGGGATGCGGCGGGACTCGATAATCGGTAAGGAGGGTGTCAGAGAGGATGGTAATCTGCTCTGGTTTGACACCTAACGCGCATAGTGTGTCCCGCACTGCCATGGCGCGCTGTTTGGCAATTTCGGCTGCTTCGCCAGTTCGGAGATCTGCGCTGCCTTTCAAATAGATCATCAGCTTTGGATCTTGTTTTGCTCGTTCTGCAAACGTGGTCAAAGGTGGTGACATGATCCATTCGCGGATGAATTTCTTATCCACAACAGCGCTGTGCGCATTGAAAAACACCTTTCCGACATAAGGCAACTCGTAAATAATCCGATCGACCGTCTGAACCACGGCTGTGTCGGCGCACATTAATCGGCCTTTTGGTATGGTATAAAAAACAGCGACAGCGCGATCCAATGCCCCATGCTCTGGACCAGCCTGAAGCTGATCGCTGATTCGAGCCACAATATGGTGCATCCCTGGCTGCAAAGTCCTCCAATCGATGCTAAATGTATCCACCGCGCCGGGTTTCAAATCTGGAATAAGGAGTTGGGCTAATAAAGACTCATTCTCGTCAGAGCGAGTTGACCGCGAGCTTCCATCCGCCCAAAGTGCTCCTGTCGAATCGTAGATCGATAGCACGAGATTCTGAGCAGTCCCGATCCCAAAATTGCCGACCGCGATTTCGATTTTGCCTTGATAATCGTCCTCAGTGATCCAAGGATGATAGTCGAACGTCAGAGCAATGATTTTTGGGGCTGGTGCTGCGATGTGAAACCGTGCAATCGGATGATTTTTCATCTCAGCGAACCGAAGGTGTCGATCTTTGTCGAATGAAAATACCGCCCAATAATAATCGCCTGGCTTAAGATTGTTTAGTTCATACCATGTTTGCTGCAATGAACGATTCACCTTGAGATCGTCCTGACGATCCAAATAGTCAAATAGCTTATCATTGTCCTTTTTAGCGAGTTCGATAATTCGAGCCACTTTCAAGCTATCTGTATCAACTAGCAACCGATAGTTGATGTCGTCGAATAGATCTGGATCTCTGGTATCCTGCCATGCCAGCGTGACATTTTTCTGATCGAGCTGGGCATCGGCTGCTGGACCGGTGAGGTTAAATTGCTCTGGCCCGCTGGGAAAATGGGTAACACTCCCGTGATATGGCGCAGCGATGAGCTCGATGCTTTGATTCGAGGCAAAATCGAGACGGAGACTGTTATTGCGACCGATGATGAGATTTTTCATCATTGCATCATCCAGTTGCAAACTGGCGCCGAAGGTAAAATGGCCCAAGATATTGGGCTCAAGGCTATAGCCCATTCGCATCGAAATAAATTGGCTCCAATTGATTTCCGAACCGAAGCTGAAAAAACCTTGCTCATCCCGAACTCTGCGGTAATCGGTTCCAATGTTCAATTGCAATCCGTCATGGCTGCCCAGATTAAGCGCCAACCCAGCACGGAACATAGTGGGAAGCGGAGTCGCCACGGCGCTGTATTTTACTGGACTACCCAAATTGGTCACAGCAATGCCAGCAGAAAGGATGGTTTTGTGAAACAGATGGCTGCTGGGATTCAGCCATTGCAATTGGTCAGTCCGAAACAACAGCCCATAATCGATCATCAGACTATTTGCTTCGAATTGAGCCAGACGACTATTCAGGAATTTGATATTAGCCCCAATCGAAATATTCGGCGATAAAAAGTTGATCGGCTGCCCTAGGCTGGTGGTGATCAATAAATTATTCCCAGAAACTGGCGCAGCAGTTTCGTTAGAACTATCGAACTCGGGAATGCCCAGATAATTCACGCCAATGGCCAAACGCGTTTGTTGGCTCCAATACGTCTTTATCCGCCTTCCATAAAGGAATGAAGCATTATAGCTGTCCGCGATCCATTTCGTGTAGCTGGCCGACCATTGCCATTCTCTCAAAAAACCGGTTGCACCAGGATTCGCATAGAATGAATAGCTATAATCCAGGCCACCGGTTAAGGTTCCAGCAACACCGAGCTCTCTGGTTCCCGGCAAAAGCTTCAGATACGCCAATCCAGCGCGCACTTGCGCTAATGTCGTGGTCGGAACAATTAGTATTAGCAGAATTACTACTATGGCAATAGCTCCAAATGCTCGATATATCCGAGAAAGTTGTGCTGTCCTGTTCATTGTACGACCATCACTTTCTTCATTTGATGAAAATTGCCAGATTTTAAGGTGATTAAGTACACACCGCTTCCGATCTTTGAACCATCTTCAAGCGTCCCATTCCAATGCAAAGCGTTCCAACCAGCGGGATAGAACTGTTCTGCTAACGTCGTAACTTTTCTGCCAGCAAAATCGAACAATTCTAATCGAGCTAATCGATTGGAACTAAGCTTGAAATGAATACCGAGCGGATCGGATCGGTATGCCTCGAACACATTTCGATCGAGATAAAACATATTGCTACTTTGTACAGTGACTGCCGCCTGTGCAGTTCGTAACTTGCCATATTCATCAAGAGTGCGAAGCTCGAAGATGATAATCTCTTGCTCGGCTGAAGTAATCAACCGTGTATCTGCAAACTTTTGACTCACTTCATGCCATTGATTCGGCTCTAATTTATGAGTCGCAATAAACTCATCAGCATAAGTTGGATCGATGCTCCCGTCGGCTCGATAAACCCACAGGTCATAGCTTTCGACAGGATACGGCACTTGTACTTTGACCGTGATTTCTTCGCCAACTTCAACTTGCGGAGGAGTGGCAGCTATTTGAGGCTGCCAATCTAATGGCGGTTTGACCACGCAATAAACCGTGTCGATGGCAATGTTATTAGAAAGAAAATCTGGGTGTTCATTATCAGCCATTACCAGAGCTTTATTGATAAATAAGTAGGTGCCGATGGGCAAATCTTCCGAAACAGTGAAGTCAAATTGCAATTGAATTTTCCCATGTGCGGGCAGTTCTTCGAATTGCCAT
This sequence comes from candidate division KSB1 bacterium, assembly GCA_034506395.1. Classification (NCBI taxonomy): domain Bacteria; kingdom Pseudomonadati; species Candidatus Zhuqueibacterota bacterium. The sequence continues at coordinate 133,783 of JAPDPQ010000005.1, forward strand.
GAAATCGAGTCCGCGGTGATGATCTGCGGTGTTGGTTGAAAAAGTTTCGCCACACCGTGGGAAGGGGCGTAATTTGTCACTCGAACCGATCTGGCAGGTTCATCGCTCAGATTTATAACCGTAAGAATCCAATGCACACTTTGGCCAGCCTTAACGAAACGCAAAGTATCATCATTCACTAATGCCACGGAATCCGTAATTGCTGTTTGCCACATCCCGACATCCACTTTGCTCTCGATGGAATCCTTTGGAATCGTCACACAATAAACCGTGCTTTGGGTTGAATCATTTAGACTATTGCTATCATTCTCAGCAGTAAGCCAAGCGATATTTACCAACGGCCAGAGATTAGCTGGCAACGATTCCGCTACCTTTACTTGAAACGAAATCGTCAACGAATCGTTGGATACTAGCGAGTCGACCTGCCATACTAATTTATTTTCATCTTTGATTCGTGGTTGCAAATCGAAATCCAGCAACTGAGCAAAGTTGGGCAAAATATTTTGTATTGAAAAATCCTTGGCTGTCCCAGGTCCAAGATTCTCAATGAAAAGTTGATAATCAATAGTCCCATTTGCTGTGACCGCAGGAAAGATTTCGCCTCCAATCACAATCACCGAGTCAGCACGAACCCGCTGCTTGAGCGCTAAGTCATAATAAGTGTCACTTTGTTTATTGGGCAGGATGGCATAAACTGTGGTTGTGGCCGAATTATTTTCTAACCATGGATCCTCCGCTGCTACAATCAAACTAGTATTGAACAGCGGTGTAAAGTTCACAGCAATTGTGTCAGTTAATTGCAGGCGTAATCTGATCTCGATTTTGTCCCCAACTTTCAGAGAATCGAAATTCCAGAATAATGAATCCGTTCTCTGACTTGCCGGTCGAGGATTCATTTCAGAAATTGCTGTCAAACCAGGGACAATATTGACAACAACAAAATCTCGCGCTGGCCATGGTCCGAGATTTTGAATAGTGAGTCGATAGTCGATCATTCCGCCGGCAAGCACTACAGGGACCAAATTTTCTCCCAGGAGTGCCAGTGAATCCGTATCCACGGTTTGTTCAATCGCTAAATCATAACTGATTACTGGTGTTGGATACAGGACATGAATTGTATCGCTCGCGAGATTATTCTCTAAATTGGTCTCATTGTCTGCTGATGCTTCTACCTTGCTAATGAGCCACTCGATTTTGTTTGAGATGTCCGAAGAAAAAGCGACGCTAACAGCAATGGTCTGCTCTTGATCAGGAGCCAGATGAGCCAATTTCCAGAATAACTGATGATGTTCAAAAGCTACTGGTGGGGGCGTTGCATGAATGAACGTCACGGAATCAGGCAAAAGCTGAGAAATTTGCACATTGTCGGCGCGTCCAGCACCGTTGTTTTTAATTTTGAGCATGTATTGATATTCTTGCCCTGGCATTACCGCATTGAACGTTCGGTCTCCAATCATCACCGTCGTATCCGTCGCAGACACAAGCTGGATCGAGAGGTCAGATGGGGCTGGATACAAGACATAAACCGTATCCTGAGAGCGATTATTTTCCAAATCGTAGTCATTATCTCCCAGCAGCTCTACTTGGCTGATCAATTGCTGAAGGACGTCAGAATTGAATTCTGGAAAATGAACTACGGTAGTTATCATCCGCTCTTCATTGGGAGCGAGATTGCTGAATTGCCAAACAACCTTGGGACCCTTTGCGAACGACGGTTGCATCGAGGTGTTTGTCAGTGTAACGGAGTCTGGTAAAATTTGGGTTAGTCGCACATAACCAGCCCTTCCAGGGCCATGATTTTTGATTTTCATCTGATAGCGATAACTCTGACCAGGCATCACCGCATTGAATTTTTGATTATCAAATACGATACTCGTATCCGTAATTGAAGATAGCTGAACCGAAAGATCCGCAGGGATCGTCCCTGGGACAAAGTAGCTGCCGGTTCCTCGGAGACTGTAATTGCCGAGCTGAGGCGGCAAATTCACCGTGACATCAACCACCCGCCAAGTATTGTTACGAATTGGATCAGGAGAAAAATGAGCCAGCAAATAAAAATGTTCGATCAGATCGGCCAATCGTTGATAAATTTCGGACATTTGATCAGCAGAATAGGCCATATAAAATAATCCCCCAGTCTGGTCTGCAATCTTTCGCAAGATATCTCGGATCGTGAAATCGCCGAGACAAATTGTATAAATTGGGATATGATATTTCAAAGCACTATCAATGACGGCCTCAGCAGTGGTAGAGGAATTATTATCTCGACCATCGGTATACACAATAATCCGAGGCCGACTGGCTTCGAGTTTGGTTTGCTGAATGGCTGCCATCAGGGCATCATAAATAGCCGTTCCAAAATCTGTTTTTGCTTCGTCAATGGTCTTTATTAAAATATTTTTGTCACTGGTAAACGGCTGAACTTTAACAACTTTATGATTAAATAATATGACCCCTGCCCGATCAACTGGTCGGATTTGTTCGATATACAATCGGGCGCCAGCCTTAGCTTCGTCCAACTTCTCAGTCATGCTGGTGCTCACATCCATAACCAACATCGTGCTCGTCGGGACATGCCGGTCATGTAAAATCTCTCGAATAAGCGGTGCAGACAGTTGCTGATAAAGGTCTTGGTTCGCTGGAATCGAATGATTTTCCGCATGATATTCAATCAAAGGAGACCAGATCGATTTAACCGGCAACCCGATTTGAGCGATATCATCTGGCCCCAGCCATCTCGTGGTATCCGCCAGATCGGTCACAAAATTGCCATTGCTATCAAATACGGTAATCGTCGAAATGATCGGGTAAGGAAAATTCGGAGTTAAACCGTGGATCACAGAATCGGCCTGAATGCTGATATTTTCGATATTAACACTCAGCGCGTTTTTCGAGACGCGCGATTGAAGATCATTTTGAGCATGTAGCGCTACCCCACTATGTAGCGCCAAGGATAGGATCAATGTCATCCTCGCGATGAATTGAGCCGCAGTTTTTCTCGTTGTCGGACCCATAGCTGCTTACCCATTGTTGAATAATTGTGAAAGATGAATCTAATTTTAACCGGAACATGGAATCATTCCAGATGAAAGAATGCTCACTTTTAATTGTTCAATGAAAGCCAAATCTTATAACCCATTTCGGATCAGTAAAATTTAGCTAATTTTCTATTTCCCTTTTTTATTCAAATGAATCGCAATTCTTCAATGAAAAGGATTTTCTGATAGGTGCTGCAATTTTTCTTCGCTTCTATCAGATATAGGGACAATTTTCGTGCCAGATAATAGTGAGGATCAGTAACAGTCACGATTTTTTTGAGTTAAGAGGGGCAGCCAATAGCAAAATCGTAATTGGTGAAGACTCAAAAAGGGGTAAATTTAGCAGTGAAACATGTTAAAATATGAGACATTTAAGGCAATTGTGAACGGTTATTAAATTTTTTGCATATCTGATTTAAGAAAATTTTTTAACGATTATGGCCACATGACCTCATGAGGTAGGTATTAATCTGCTGAAAAAGCGCAGATCATCCATAGTAAACTTGTGATAGCATATGAAAATCCCCTCCCTCAGCCTGATTTGCGTTTTCGGGAACGAAATGAAGGCCGAGAAAAAGCAGATATAAAAATCGAAAATCACAAGAGTTTTTCTTTGCACCTGATAGGGTAAAAATTTCTTTTAATAAGGCAAAGCCACTGCCATTGGTGAACTTCTGGACATCTTTGGCGATTGTTAGGAAACAGTGCGTATATTAAAGACCACGCCCTTCGGATCAGGGCAGCAGAGCTGGGCGGTTTCCTTAATCCAGTTATTGGCAGGAAGTTCCGCCTCATACTGCTTGCTAATCAAGAATGGGATCAAGCTTTGCAAGGCGAACATGCAAGTGCCTTTGCCGCTGGGGATTACAATTTTTCCCTGGCCAACGACTTCAAAATAATCTCCAGGTTTAAGATTAGCGCCACATCGCTCTTTCACATCGGCAACTTCGACGATTAAATTTTTCATGATCGCCCCTCTCAAATTTTGTTATTGGATTTTGATCCTATCGATTATGAACTTCGGTCCTCGTTTAAAATAATTTAACACAAAAATTGTAATCCGGCAAGCATTATTTTCGGAACTTTTTCGCTTATTAATCAAATATAATTGGAACTTAATCTCAACAACTAAATATAAAATGCAGCAACTTTGCTGGCTCGCTCTGAAAAACATTTCTATTGATTTTTAATGCATAAAGATTTATATTCGCAGACTAATTTCTATTGGCTGATGAATATTGAACAAAATATATTGAGTGTCAAACGGCGCATCAAAAATGCATGTCAGAGGGCTGGAGTTGATGAGAACAGCATTTTATTGGTTGCGGTTTCTAAGACGGTTCCCGCAGAGATTATCAAAGAAGCGGTAGCTCATGGAATTGCTCATATCGGCGAAAATCGCGTCCAGGAGGCGGAACAAAAATTTCGCCAATTGGGCAGGATTGCCACTTGGCATCTGGTAGGACATCTCCAAACCAATAAGGTTAAAAAGGCATTGCAGCTATTCGATCTGATTCAGTCGCTCGATAGCCTTCATTTAGCTGAGGAAATCAATCGCCAAGCTTTGCGTTTGGGCCGCACCGTCGACTGCCTTGTTGAAGTGAATACCTCTGGCGAGCCATCCAAATTTGGAGTTGCGCCGACTGAATGTCAAAAGCTAATTGCCGAAATATCCCAGCTACCTGCTATTCACATCCGAGGTTTGATGACGGTTGGACCTATCTCCCCAGACCCAGAGCAGGTCCGACCCAGTTTTCGGCTGTTGCGAGAACTGAAAGAAACAATTCAGCGCCAGAATTTTCCCAATGTGTCGATGGATTATCTCTCGATGGGCATGACCAATGACTTTGAAGTTGCCATTGAAGAAGGGGCAAATATGATCCGCGTAGGACGAGCGATTTATGAACAAAGCTACACCTAAATCAATCAAGAAATCTTTTGCTGAACAAGTCAGAACGTAACAAGAGCTTGAACTATGATCCGATTGATCAGTTTTATCGCAGATGTTTACATCCTTGTCATCATTATTCGGGCGATCCTTTCTTGGATCCCCCATAATCCTTATCAGCCAATAATTAAAATTGTCTATCAGATTACCGATCCACCGCTCCGTTTCGTTCGACAGTTTATTCCACTGATTGGTGGGATCGACATTTCTCCGATCATCTTGATTTTTGCAATTTATTTGTTCGAAAAAATATTAATCATGATTTTTTAGTCCCCCTAACCAAATGTGGAGGAAAAGAGCTTGAAGTTAACTCCGTTGGATATAAAAAAGCAAGTATTCAAAAAGGTTCTCCGAGGATATGATCCGATTGAAATCGAGACCTTTTTGGAGATGGTGGCCGAGGAGTTCGAGGCTTTGATCAAAGAGCGAAATGACCTTTCTGATGAGGTATTGAAGCTTAAAACACAGCTTCGAGATTATCAGGAGGTTGAGAAGACCTTTAAGGAATCGCTCATGAATGCCCAGCAGACAATCAATCAGTCGCGCGAAAATTCCAAGCGCGAAGCCGATCTGATCATCAAAGAGGCTGAAGTTCGGGCTGAAAAGATCATCGAAAATGCGAAAATGCAATTGATCGAGATCAAAAATGAGCTTATGGTGATCAAAGCCCAGAAAGATTCATTCGCCAAGCGGTTGAGACATCTATTGGAGTCGCAATTGGAATTGCTGAGCGTCCTCGAAATTGATGATCTTGGCTTCGGTGAACCGAATACTGCTCCAAAACCAAAAGAATTGAAATATCAGATTCGGGAGCCAGCGTTTTTGGCAACGGCTTCAGATCAAAAAAAAAAGGACTCTGATGCCTCAGCCGATGAACGTCGCAAAGACGTGAAGATTTCTGATCAGTTCATTTTTTAGCAGCCCCGCAACCGAGGCAGGCATCAGCTAAAAACACTTCAGTATAATTGGCAATGTTTTTAGCGCAAGATCGTTTCAATTGAATCTGATGGAACGCTATCGGCGGATTTGAGCAAAGATAAAAGCATCTTGAAGAGTGATCGTTTCAATCCCATGCATCAGTAGTCGATTAATAAAAAAACAGAATAAGGGAGAGCAGCTATGAGAGTACAACATCAAATTCTGAATTTTTTAATTGTTTTTGGTTTTATGTTCTCAGGATGCGCCAAGCGGATCCAGTTCAGCTACGACGAAATTAAACCCAATTCCATCTTAAAAATCCAAACTGTATCAGGAAAGCTATGGAACGGGTTGGTTCAAACCAAATCATCTGATCATTTGCTTCTCAAACAGAGCCGCCTCGATGATCAATATGTGAAAATTAATCGGTCAGATATTATCCGAATCACTGGTCGCCAACCAGTTTATGATGATTTAGGGGAGGTGATCTCTGAGTGGGAGATTCAAGATCAACGCACCAATAAGAATTTAGCCCTTTACAGCATTGGCGGATTAGCGCTGAGCTTTGGTGCGAGCTTTTTTATTGGATCTTTAGTGAACCGCAGCATTGAAGATGCGGATCGGGGGCAACAGCTACTTTGGAGCACAACAGCAGCGGGGACTGCGATTGGCACTTATTTATTTGCCAGATTGGGAAGGGACAAAGATCGCCAGTTAGCAATAGAGAAAATCCGCGATCAGCGTTTTGCTGCAGCAAAGGGGAAATATGAAGAGCGAAGGAAAAAACACGAATTGATTCGACAGCAGTTAGAGAAGGAAAAGGCAGAGCAAGAGCGGCAAGCTCGGGAGTTGAAACTTCTGCAAGAACAGATAAAATCAAAAAAAGAAAAAGAAAATTAAATTGTTGTGAGGTGCAAGATTGTCGGAATTGAGAGAGAAGATTGAAGAAACGGTTCGCTATCTACGGACGAAAACCGCTGCGACACCAAGTATCGGCATTATTCTTGGGACTGGTCTGGGCGCGTTGGTGGACGATATCAACATTGAAGTGGCTATTTCTTACTCTGATATTCCAAATTTTCCCATTGCCACCGTGGAGTTTCATGCAGGAAAACTCATTTTCGGCAAGCTTTGCGGTAAATCCATCGTTGCGATGCAGGGACGCTTTCATTATTATGAAGGCTACAGCATGAAACAAATCACCTTTCCTGTGCGCGTGATGAAGTTTTTAGGGGTCAATACTTTGCTGGTTTCCAATGCTTGCGGCGGCATCAATGCCAACATGAAGCCCGGGGATATCATGCTGATCACTGATCACATCAATCTATTGGGCGACAATCCGCTCATTGGAGAGAACGACGACACACTTGGACCCCGATTCCCCGACATGTCTGAACCCTATTCGAGGAAACTCATCCAATTGACCGAGCAGATTGCTCAGCGGGAAGGGATAATAGTTAAAAAAGGCGTTTATGCTGCGATGACCGGTCCAAATCTGGAGACGGCTGCCGAATATCGCTTCCTGCGAACCATCGGCGCAGACGTGGTGGGCATGTCCACCATCCCAGAAGTTATCGTCGCTATTCATAGCGGCATGAGCGTATTGGGCTTTTCCGTGATCACCGACGCCTGTGTCCCAGAAGAGCTCAAACCAGCAAATATCCCAGAAATCATCGAGACCGCTAAGAGGGCTGAACCCAAATTAACGCTGCTGATCAAAAAAGTTGTTGAGCAACTGTAAGTAAGGCTGAAAGGCTTGGGTTCAGTGACCCAGCATGAGAATCTTGATCATCAGGAGGATTATTTTCTCAATTTAAATTTTTCATTTGAAGAGGTGATGATTGTTCCCCACGGCTTTCGGCTGGTCTGAGCATCCGATCCAATTCCCGCGCATAGTGGCAAACGATGCGCTGAGATCTATCGAAAGCGAGCAATAAATCTTTGTCGTTCGTTGATCGAATTGGACATCAAAGGGAGACTTTGACTGCTTTCCAACTTACGAGCGAAGCTATTCGATGCTGGGATGTGCAACAAAGAATCATGATTATAGTTGCAGCGGGTTGATCATTGAAAAATTTGCAGTGTAAGGAACTTCGGGACGCAAATTTCGTTACATTTGCCTCGACAAGAATTTGGTGGATCGGAATTGTTGGCAAAAAATTCGTCCAGCGTCCGATTAGCCTGAGAGGCTTAAAAATACAAATCAAATTTTGCATGTCAAATACGATCAAAATGCCATGAATTTTTGTTATGGATCGCATAAGGAGGAGCTATTGATTTATGGGAACACTCGATTTAGAGCATTATCGACAGCTCATATTGGAAAAGCGCAAGGAAATTTTTGAAGAGCTCAATGAGGGCGAATTGAAAGAATCGATTGAGGAAGGACCAGGCGAAAACTCCTATGCCTTCCATCTGGCAGATGTTGGTTCCGATAGCAATGAACGGGAAAAATCCTTTCTGGTTGCCTCAATTGAAGGAGACCTTTTGGCAGAGTTGGACGATGCATTGCAGCGAATTGAGCACGGGACATACGGGATCTGTGCGATCTGCGAGCAGCCGATCGATCCGAAACGACTGGAAGCGATCCCCTATACGAAATTATGTATTCATTGCAAGGCAAAAGAGGAGCGTGCCTGATCTGCGATCTTAGATGCGAATGACTGACGGGAAATATTCCCTCGTGCAAACTTCAACTTTTCGCACGTTTATTAATAATAAGCAAAATCGACGTTCGTCCATTTCATCGCCTCATTGGAAAAGCAAAGGGATTCTGTGTACCGATCGAACATAAAATTGCTGGGCTGGTCAGCACTCATTGTTTTCATCGATCAATTCACCAAAATGATGATCAAACAATCTATGCACGAGGGAGAGCATAGAGAGATCATCGCGAATATTCTGAGACTTACCTATGTGAAAAATCCTGGCATGGCATTTGGCATCCAGATTGGAGGGAATCTTTTTTATACCATTTTTGCGTCAATTGCCTGCATTATCATTCTGGTCTATTTCTTTCGGCTGCGCCCTGAAAATTTCTGGGCCCGGTTTGCGTTGGCTTCGATCCTTGGGGGAGCCATTGGAAACTTAATCGACCGTTTCCGTTTCCAAGAGGTCGTCGACTTCATTGATTTTGTCATCATCCATTGGCCAGTGTTTAATGTCGCTGACATCGCTGTGTTCATCGGCATGACCATCTTGATCATCGTCGTTATCTTCGATAAGGATCATGGAGAAACCGAGGAGGAGCAATTGGAAATCAGCTAGATTGTTTCGATTGAACCAGCCTGGTAAATGAACATGGAAATTGCATGTTTTCATCGCAATCACGAATTATGCCATGAATGCGACTCAAACTCCCGATAGTTCTACCAAGGTGATCGTCGTATCAGTAGATCAGACACCAGATCGGATCGATCACTACCTCTCAAAACAAGTGGAACGCCTCACCCGTTCTCGCATCCAAAAATTGATCAAAGATGGCAAAGTTACCGTAGATCAGGAAGTCGTCAAACCGAGTTATAAAATTAAACCGGGCCAAACTATTATCATCACCTTCCCACCACCGCCGACTTATGAACTCATCCCCCAGGAAATTAATTTGAATATCATTTATGAAGATGAAAGTCTGCTGGTGATCAATAAGCAAGCTGGACTAGTGATGCATCCTGCTTATGCCAATGTCAGCGGAACACTTGTCAATGCATTATTATTTCATAGCCAGAGCCTCTCGACTTTGAGCGGCATTTACCGCCCTGGAATTGTCCATCGTTTGGACAAAGATACTTCTGGGCTATTGGTCATCGCCAAAAACGACTTTGTTCATGCCAAATTGGCCGAGCAATTCTCTCAGCGTACGATTCTGCGGGAATACCGAGCTCTGGTCTGGGGGCACTTCAAACAGAAAACTGGCCGAATCGAAACGCTCATCAACCGCAGCCTTCGAGACCGAACACGGATGACAATCTCCGCTACCACAGGGAAACCAGCAATTACGAATTATGAGGTGCTGGAGGAGTATCCGTTGATCTCCTTGCTGCGAGTGAGGCTAGAAACTGGGAGAACGCACCAGATTCGAGTGCATCTGGCTTCGAAGGGTCATCCAGTGCTCGGAGATCCCACCTATGGTGGCCGAGGCAAGCAGGTGCCGAAGTTTAATCAACAGGATCAGAAGATTGCTTTGCAATTGCTTCGCATGATGCCGCGACAGGCGCTTCATGCGAAAACATTGGGATTTGTTCATCCAGAGACTGGACAACAACTGCTATTTGATTCGGATTTGCCAGAAGATATTCAGCAGGTCATCAATTTTCTTGAAAAGCTAAAAGCTTCTAGGCAAAATACGAGCTATAAAGGATAAGATGCCTCCTCAGTTGCCCCTAATAAGAATCTGTAATTCACCACGGTGGATCTCCATTATTCGAGAACCAAATGATCAAAATTTCGCCTGAAAATAAGTCATCATCATCCGCTCCTTTTGCCTGATTTTTTCAAAAAGTCGCGGTAAGGCTTCGTCATTTTTACAATAAATCACTGGCCAATTCTGCTAATTTGGATCGCTCTCCCTTTTCAAGGGTGATGTGACCGTAAATGTTCTGTCCCTGCATTTTTTCGATCAAATAGCTGAGGCCGTTCGATTGGCTATCCAGGTAAGGATGGTCGATCTGAAATATATCCCCGGTGAACACCATTTTTGTGCCTTCACCTGCGCGAGTAATAATGGTCTTGATCTCGTGGGGGGTCAAATTTTGCGCTTCGTCCACAATGAAATAGACCTGCACCAGGCTCCGTCCCCTAATATAAGCGAGCGGTGTGATCACCAGCTTCTCTTCCTCCAGTAGTTCCTCAATCTTCTTGTGTTTTGGGTCTGACTTCGCAAATTGGTTTTTGATCACTCCGAGATTATCATAGAGCGGCTGCATATAAGGATCGAGCTTGGATTTAATATCCCCAGGCAAATAACCAATGTCCTTATTGCTCAATGGCACGATTGGCCGCGCCAGGTAAATTTGTCGATACAGCCTCCGCTTCTCCAGGGCAGCAGCCAGCGCAAGTAACGTCTTCCCGGTCCCAGCCTTGCCAGAAAGCGTTACCAACTGGATCTCGGGATTCATCAACAATTGGAGCGCGAATATTTGTTCAGCATTTCTTGGGACAATTCCGTAAACTGGCACCTTATCCACCCGTTTAATCGTCTGGGAATGCGGGTCGAAGTAACCTAACGCCGATTTTTTTCCATCTCTCAAGATGAGGTTTTCATTCGGCACCAGGGGACTATCGAGTGGAATGCCTGAGACCTCGACTTCAAACGGTGACCGGTACATTTGATCGATAAGCTGTTCCGGAACGTTCTCGACGATGCGTCTTCCTTTATATAACTGCGAAATATCACGAACGTGATCTGAGGTGTAATCTTGAGCCATTAACCCGATCGCTTTAGCCTTCATCCGCAAATTGACATCTTTGGAAACCAAAATTAGTGGTCGCCGCGGTTCTGATTTAGCGAGAAGAAAGGCCGTGTTCAAAATATGATGATCTGGCTTATTGGGCGAGAAATTGAATGCCAGTTCCTCGTGAAACTTCTGCTCCAATTTGATGGTAATCTTTCCCAGACCCGGCCCGATCTCTACCCCATTGTCAAAAATCTGATCCCCACTGAGCGAGTCCAGCGACCGCAAAAACTCCCGTGCATGGTAGTTCAGTGTCTCATTTCCCTTTTTAAATTGATCCAATTCCTCCAAAACAGATATCGGAATCACGACATCATGCTCTTGAAACTGATAAATGCATGAACTGTCATGAAGTATCACATTGGTATCAAGAACAAAAATTTTTTTCTTTTTCTGCTTCATGAGTAAATTTCCACAATCAAGACCATTCGATTTGGCATCATGCCCCGCTTTTTATTGATGCAAGTTCCGTCCTTTGCCTTTAAAATTTTTGATGAATTGATCATAATTTGCACATTTTGTTCTTGCCTTAATACTGATCGTCCATCGGGATATTTTCAAGAACCTCAGACCTCAGATCACGGTTAGGGGCAAATCTGGCTTGGCATAGCTCAATCGCGCCAACCGGCGGGTAATGTGATAGCAATCAAGTCCGCTTACCGCAACGGTCTCAGCAAGCTCCAAATCCACATATCCATCGTCCTTCAAACATTCCCGCGGCAGAAACGTTTCAACGATTGATCCAACGACGAAAATCGTATCATTGGCTTTAATATGATACTCCTCTTCATATTTCACACCCAATTTTATCAGACTTTCTTTGACATACGGCGCTGGATGTGCTGGGCTGAAATCTGGCGTTAACTGAACTGCATCGAACTCGGAAACATCGCGGTCATAGCGGGCGGCAGTTTGATGTGCGTTTTTAAAGAAGGATTGATGAACATGGTTAATGGTGTAGTAACCGCTTGCCTGGATATTCTCATACGTATGCCGTGCCACCGTCACTGGCCGAAATATTAATCCGATCAAAGGGGGACTGGCACCGATATGTACAGCAGATGAAAATATAGCAAGATTGAGCTTACCATCTGGAGAGATACTCCCTATCAGATTAGCGCTTTTAAATCCAGTGAGCGAATTGATAAAATTCGTCCGAAAACGTTTTTCCATCTCTTGAATTTCTTCTCGATTGAAATGGACTATTTCCATAATTAACTCCTCATTCTAGATAAAAAAGTCTGATTTTAAAGCCAAATATTCTTCTTGGTCTACCTCTTCGTTGCAACCGTCGCCTGCTGGTGCCCAAAAATTAAAACCCCCAATTATTCCTTTGAATATGCAACTTCTCGTTAGAGCGAGACCTTTACTGGCTTTAACAACATCAGATTTCAAGCGAATCATATTGACAAGATTCGAATCGTAATTGGCCTGTTTAAAATTGATTTCAATATTTATTTATCCGCAACAATCCAAGAAATATAATTCCCATCAGTCTCGATCCGTGCTGATATCCCAAGCTCTTGCAGCATGGTTCTAATTTTTTCTGGGGGAACAAAATGGCTTCGCATCAAAAATAATTTCTCAGCAATGGCAACGAGCTTTACGGCAAAATGATGGATATTCGGTTCTTCTATGACCAACCGGCCGCCGGGCTTTAGGACCCGAATCAATTCAGAAAGAGAACGCCTATGATCGCACAAATGATGAAATGCATCTACCATCACAATTCGGCTGAAGGTGGCATCACGGAACGGGAGCAACTCAATATGCGAGCGAACTGGCACCAGAGCTCCTTTGTTCTTCGTTTGCTGCAACATCCGTTGCGACAAATCACAAACAATCACCCCATCGACCATAGTGCTCATTTGCCCAGAAACCCTACCAGTTCCACCAGCTGCGTCCAGCAGCCAGCCAACGGCTGGCAGTTGGAGAATTTCAATCAGCCGATCGTGCGATTGCATGCCGATAAATCGATCGTAAAATGAAGCTATTAAATCAAAATGATCAATCATTGAAATCTGCTCTCTATTCGACTTTTAATGAATCAGCTCTCTACGATAGCAACTGGCTTAATATTTTTTTCATTCGGCGACCATAAAGCAATTTTCTCACTTAAAAACAACAGGTCTTATTTTCCCGCACGACCGCACGGATTAGGGTTAATTTTGGGTTCCGATGAAGGCGACTCTCCATTATTGTCTATAAGTAATTCTTCTCCAACATCCAAAAACCGAGCAGCCATCATTTTTGCCGCAATCTTGCCCACCAAGTGACAAAAAGTCTTGCTAAAGTAGGACGATATTGTGTTGTCGACAGAGCTGGATCATTTCATCAGGCCAGATGCCAGCCTGAATTTCACCAATATGGGCTTTACGCAAATAGAACATGCATAGCCGCGATTGTCCAATTCCACCGCCAATAGATAACGGTAGCTCACCTGAAAGCAATCGGCGATGAAACATTAAAGATTTTCGATCCAGGCTATTGGTCAATTGAAGCTGGCGTTCTAGACCTTCAGGATCCACACGAATTCCCATCGAAGATAATTCATAGGCCATATCCAATAACGGATAATAAACAAGAATATCGCCATTAAGGCCGTGATAGCCGTTCGATGTCGGGGTTGACCAGTCATCATAATCGGGCGCTCGGCCATCGTGGGGTTGTCCATTTTTCAGTTTTGCCCCAATACCAATTAAAAACACGCTACCATATTTCTTGCAAATTGCTCTCTCTCGCTCTGCGGGCGATAGATCTGGATATTGATCTAACAATTCCTCACTGTGGATAAAAGTGATGTCCTCTGCTAAAATTGGCTTAATGGCGCTATATTGTTGAGCCACATATTTTTCAGTTCTTTTAATTACCTCATAAATTTTTCGAACAATCCTCTTCAGAAAATCGAGATTTCGCTGCGCCGGAGAGATGACCAACTCCCAGTCCCATTGATCCACATACAGAGAATGCAGATTATCCAGAATTTCATCTGGCCTTATGGCATTCATATCAGTGTACAGGCCTTCCCCTTGTTTAAAACCGTAATCGGCCAATACCATCCGTTTCCACTTAGCGAGGGATTGAACAACCTCGACTTCCATATTATCCATGGCTTTGACGCGAAACGATACTGGCTTTTCGATCCCATTCAAGTCATCATTAATCCCCGTTCCAGCCCTAACAAACAGCGGAGCCGTCACCCGAATCAGGTTGAGCTCCACTGCAAGATTAATCTGGAAAAATTCCTTAATCAATCGAATGGCTTTTTCTGTTTCTTTGAGACCGAGTATCGGGGTGTAGTGGTTCGGAGGGATGAAGCGCGCCATCATAAAGACTATGTCTCCTCTTTTGAATACAAAATTTACTATCGCTTTCCTGAGGTCATCTGGGCAAGGAATTAAACTAAGGTGGCGAACCCGTTCGTAGATTCGATCTGCCTAGTGATGACGGTCGGTTGATTTTTCGCTTGATTTTTCGTTTTTTTAATGGTAATATATAATACAACTTTTTTGTTCATAAGCAACATTTTTCTTCATTGCCTTACATCAATCTTGATGAATGCCTGATCTGAGCATCCGAATAATTTCAAATTTGTGAGTCATGCTTGAATCCATGCACTTCATTCGAACATAGATTACTCGATTCAAATACCAAATTTTGCTGCCCTAAAATTGTCCAATATGAAGTGGCCGAAAATTGGTCACAAAAATCGATAGCGCCAAAAAAGACAGAAAATTCATTTTTGAAATCTCATTAGATTCAAAGTAGTTACAACAAAGAAATTTTTTTGGCAAGAAAGTTGCTATCTGGCTAACAGTATTGTTCATTTAAAAATTGGTGATTTTGGGGCGGCAGAGCAAAAATCCGATCGATATCATCAAAATAAGAAGGATTAAATCGTGAAACAATTTTTGAAATTTTTGATCAGTCTGCTCTCGCTGCCATTTTTGGTCCCATGGTTTGTGGCGGATAAATTTTTCGAATTGTTCTTTCAGCCTATCATTTTTAAACGCTATAGACTCCCAATTTCGCGCACAAAGCGATGGATATTAAAAACGATCAAGTGGGTTTTGCCGTTCGGATTTATTGGGTATCTGGTTATTAAGACCATCGGCTTTTTTAAGCATTATTTGAGCTTTTGGGCTGGGCTCAAACATCTGCCATGGTTGTTCGCTTATATCTACAACACCGATATTCGACCAATTCTGGTCTGGCTGGCAAGACCAGTGAATCATCTGATATACTATCTGGGTGGCGGCAATATTTTCCCAGATGTATTAGATTTTTTCTGGTCATTCTATCTGTGTTCGATTCCCATTCTGTTCATTGTCAATCTGGTTTATCGCTCGATTAAAACGTATGTGACGATCAATCGGGCGGTCTCGCTGCGCAACAAAGCGGTTCGGGAGGTGAATATTGTCAAATTTTCTGAGGCAGCCCAGTCCGATGAGGTATTTTTGGGATTGGATTTGAACCGCAGCAGTCAGCCGTTCTATGTCAAGCGAAACTGGCTCAAAGGTCATATTCAGGTGATCGGTGGCCCAGGGACGGGCAAGACAGAAAGCATCGTGCAGCCGATATGGTTTCAGGAGATGAGACGCAATGTGGCGACGATCGTATTAGATGGCAAGGCATCCAGCCGCAACATCGATCGCTTTTACACCATTGCGACCTCGCTTGCGCAGGCACAGGATATTTTATACTTCAACCCTACGGATCCAGTGCGCTCTGCCACTTATAATCCGTTGCTTCGAGGCACAGTGAGCGAAGTGAAACAGAAGATCATGGCCAGTATTAATTGGGCAGAACATTCGGTCGAAAGCCGTGATCGCCTGGATTCAGCTTTAGACATCTTTCTCCGCGCTATGGAGGAAACAAAAGTCTATTTTAATCTCCGAGAATTGCTGGAATATTTTCAATCGCGTGGGTATGTGGGCCGACAAAGTGAACGGGTCAATGATTATTATATAAAAAATGGCTTAAAAGAGATCTTCGCGAACTTCGCTGCATTTCAGTCCAGCACATCATTTTTCACTGCATTGTTGCGGGACATTTTTCAATCGAGTTACGGACAATTATTAATCACAGATAAACCAGAAATCGATATCGTTCGCATTTATCAGAATCATAAGGATTGTTATTTCACGCTTCCGTTTCAACAGAATGAGGCAACGACCCGTTTCTTGGGTCAATTGATCCTTCAGGACATTCAACATTGTTTTCATCATATCGCATTGAATTTGGGCGATAGCAGTCCTGCGGAAGGGCTTTTAATTATCGATGAGCTGGCGAAATTTGTCAGCCCGTATTTCTTGAAATTGCTGGAAGCCAGTCGCAATGTGGGGGTCAGCGTATGTTATACAAATCAAACTTTGGCGGAACTGGATAATCCAGCATTAAATTTGTCAAAAATTTTTATCGATCAATTGGCTGAACAAACCAATATCGTTTGTTGTTTTCAACTTGGAAGTCCGGAGAGCATTCAAATGATGTTAAATCGTTTCGGGAAGACAGCATCCTCAGCAAATGGCACCAGCAAAGGATTTAACTTCAATGATCCAAATTTGCTTAAATACCTGGATATCGGAAAATGCGTCGTTTTTATTCGGCGTCCCCATTATGTCACGGTGCTGAAAACTGGATATTTTAAGTTTGACAAACTGATTCGATTTGGAGGGACAAAAGAGGGAACTGTTGGCAATTGATTGAATCATGAGAGCTCCTTAACCAGTTGCACATCTTAGCAGAGACTAAGCACAAACTTCGAAGTTGTGCCAAGTATCTGATAGGATCAAAAATTGGTCTAGATGCCAAAAATCTGATATTGAATAACTCATTTTTAATTACAAACTGATTTAGGCCGATTAATTCATCAAATTGATTATTCAACACGTCTCATTATTCCATTCCACATTCAATGAAGGTCGGATGAAGGATTAATATTCGCTAAAAATCAGAGTTCAACGAAGCAATGTGAGCTTCTTTAATAATAGAATATCTTTAGCTGAGTGGCTCAAAAAGATGAAACTGGAGCCAAGGCTGAAAGCAGTTAATGAATGCTAGGCTGGATCGTTTGCGGAGCGGTCCTGCCAAGGCATATGCTGTGGGTCAAATGTTTTGTTTTAGGAGGACAGTCATGCAAACAGTCTTACAAGCACTTCAAAATGTCATCAATTATCTCATATTGTTTGCCTCGCCCATTCTGGTCATCGCGCTTATCATGGCTGGGTTCAATATGGCCAGTTCAGATAGCAGCCGGCATGAGAAGGCAAAACGCCAGCTCATCGGCATTGGCATTGCCGCTATTCTGATCTTTGGGGCCCGGTTCATTGTCCCAGCTCTGATCTCACTCGTCCCTGGTTCTTCTTTCTAAACAACATTAGCGTTTCCCGGCAGAAGCTGCCGACCAATGTTGGGGTCGCTTCTGCCTCGATCGGGACACTTTGCAAGCGTCGATTGCAAGTCCGCACGAAGCTTCGGTGCCAGACCATCCAAGATACCCTGATAAGACTTCTAAATGTATCGAATATTCATGTATGGTTTAGGAGAAGACTGCTGGCTCAACCGAACCGCGGGATAAGTGCTAAGGGGGATAGCATGCTCAATAAATTAACCAACGCAAACCTGTATCCCCAGATAGGACTCAGAACAAAAAGCCATGGCTCTATCAAGGCTAGTGCTCTATGAAAAGAATTATCTTTTTATGGTGCGGTGTTACTTGAAATTCTGCTTTAGTTGGTATCCCGAGTGCGGCTTGAATGGACGGTCTTGAACATTTGACGCAATGGGATCAGAACAAATCCTCTCAACAAGTTTTATAGAGCAATTACATGCATATCTTTATGAGCTTATCAAGGAATTTTATCGATAATTTTGGAAAACCATGATCGAAAAATGCTATCGTGACATTCAAAGTCGGGGGCAACTCGCTGGGCTCAGCTTAGTCGAAGTGTTCATTTTGTTGGGCGTACCTATTTTATTATTCCCCATTTTTACGTTGTTAAAACTGAGCTTTGGCATCATATTGATCATCGACATTTTGCTATATGCATTATTTCGATTTGCGGCACGCTCATCCCAATTCGATTATGGGCTTTTTTCATTTTTTTATTTCCAATTTATTTGGCCGAGGCACTTATCCGCTTTTGGCGCTGATGAAAAAATATATTTGAAAGAGGATGAAGAAAAATTATTAAATGCCTTAGGGAATAACCAGTCAAATTCTCATTCGGACAGTCATCGCATCGGGCGCACTGGCTAAGCGTATTCAAGCGACTCAGATCCTGCCGGAGGGCCAATCATCCGGATTACCGAAAAATCGTCCAATGGAATTTTTCATAGCATCATTTAGTTTAGGAATCAGATTTATCTTATGAATTATACCAAACTGACAGAACGAGAAGCCTATCGATACCGGGCTACGCTGCCAAAATATTTGCCGTACCTTGATATTCTTGATAAATTCATCATCAAAAAGAACGGCAACTTCGTGGCTGGCTTCGAAATCGAGACGCTGGATAACATGGGTCTATCGAGTGACGATTATGAGATGATTGCTCTGACCTTCGAAAACGCACTGAATAGTTTGGATCAAAAGGTCAATTTGCAATTTTATTACACATTCGATTACTACCCTTACGCTGAGGATTTCGTTTACACCGATGACCCAATATTGAATTATTTCAAATTTCACCGGCATCAATATCTATCTTTTTATAAGTACCTCAAATGTCGCACTTACTTGTTCGTCGATTTTGATGCAGCGACTTCATTTCGAACGCCGTTCAATATTTCGCTATCTAATGGGACGGTTGTGCAACGGTTTAAATCAGAGCACGAGCGACAGGTGGCAGCTCGAGAACAAGACATCAAATCGCTCAAAGCCAATTTCGAAAATAGTGGCATCATTTTGCGCCGATTGAATGACAGCGAGCTGGCCGAGATCCTTTATCAATCGATCAATTTGACGAACGAGCCATTCGATCGTCCCATTGATAGCCTGGCGCTCAATAGCCAATTGTCAGCCAATGACTACAGTGTCGAACGGGGATTTCTCAAAATTGGAAGTCAGTACGTGGCATGCCTTTCTTTGAGCTTGCTGCCCGAGGTCACTCGGTCGCATCATCTTTACAATAATATCCCGTTACCCTATATTTTTCCGCTATTGCATAATTTGCCTTTTCCACATCGGGTGGTGCTGTCGTGTCAGAACGCCGATATGGAAAAAGAAGTAAACCGACTGTCTCGCAAACTCAATTTCACCCGCTTTTTGATGAACTTTTCCCAGAACAAAGAGGGGCGTCGCAGTGAAATTCGCTATCGGGAATTGAACGAGCTGTTGGACGAAATTTATCATAAGCATAAAAAGCTGGCCTCACTAAGCTTGACGGTCGTGCTCTACGATACCGATATCGATCGACTGAATGAAAAGATCAATCGGACCAATCTGGCGTTCAGCAATATCGACAAGAGTCAGGCAGTACTGGAAACGCTAGACATTCTGCCGATCTATATGAGCTGCCTGCCGGGCAATTCCGAAGAAAATTATCATCGGCTATTGGTCAAAACGTCCAATGCCGCGCAATTCATTTGTGTGAGCAACTTCAACCGTGGTCATCATCGCGGCGTTGTGGTGAAAAACCGGAATAATGAGCCAATTTTATTTGACTATTTTGATCCTCGGCTCAATAGCTGGAACGCCATTATTATTGGACCCACCGGGACTGGCAAAAGCTATCTTATGCAGGCATTGTTATTACAATTGCTGGAACAGGGGGTGAAAGTATTTGGATTGGATGTTGGGGGTGTCGGAAATATCGGCGGCAGTTATAAAAAAATGATCACGCTTCTGAATGGTAGGTATATTGAGCTCAATATTGATCATCCGATTCCGCTGAACCCATTCGCCCTAATTAAAGACAATTTCGATACCAAAAAGCAATTATTTCTCCGAGCGTTCCTCGAGAAGCTCATTTTGGAGCGCGAGGAGAAATCTATCTCGAAGGTGGAGCAAGCATTCATCAGCAAAGTATTGGAAAAATACGTCGCCGAATACAAGGGGACTCGCAATCTGAAGACCTTTGTCGAATTTTTTGCCAAGCAGCGTGATGAAGAAGGTTATGTTGATGTAAAACTGTTGGCCCGAAAGATGTATATATATACGCATGGCGAATACAGTCGCTTCCTCTGCGCCGATGAAATGATCGACATCAAAGAAGATCTCGTCTGCTTCGATCTGAAAGGGCTCGAAAATCATCCTGATCTTCAGGGCATCATCGCAATCATCATCACTGGCCTATTGTGGGATTTGATGGAGCGCAACCTCAATCATCAGAAAGTCATTTTCGCCGATGAGCTGTGGAAGGTGCTTGGGGACAACTCGACCATTGGTCATTTGGTGGTTGAGCTATTTCGGACGTCTCGAAAGATGGGAGCTGGCATCTTCGCGATTTCTCAGTCAATCGATGACATTGAATCAGTCAGTTTCTCGACGCCGATCAAAGATAATGCGCTCAACCATTTTATTTTGGCGCACAAGCCGAAACAATTGGAGTCGCTGGCGCGGGCTTTTGGTTACACCGATCATCAGTTGGCCCTGATCGCTAGCCTCCGCCGAGGCGAGTTTTTCTTGGATCGCGATGGCCGAATTACCGTGCTGAAAATCGACACCAGCCAATACGACCATTATCTTTTCACCACCAATCGCCAGGAAAATAACGAGCTGGAGCAGAATCTAATCAAATATGAGGGCAACTTATTAAAGGCAATTGATCAATTAGCCAAGAAAAAGGTGCTGTCGAAAGATGCGGTTTTGGTTTGATCAGGAATCCGACAAATGCGATATTATCTCAATCGCATTCTATTCGGAATCGAAACCATTAAAGGCCATAGATTGGATCGCTTCGCTATACCGATGCAATTCCGATCGAAACATACGGGGTCAAAACGAGCTAACAATCTACTTGGGTCGAGGAACATAATATGAAATCTAAAAAAGCATTGCATCTTAGTGGAGCCACTTTAGCGGGGGCGTGTTTGCTCGTGACACTTTTTTGCAGCACTGTCCAAGCTCAATTTTTTGATCCGAATAACACGCTGATTCTGAATACACTGAGGGAGATCGCGACAAAACATGCCCTAACTTTGGACGAGCAACGGCTCCAAACGGCCAAACTGATTCAACAGCTCCGCCAGTTCTATGATACCTACACGTTGCTGCGCAATGATATTGAGTTCAGCCAAAGCCTTTATCGAGATTTCAAGGCGATCGAAAATATGGATCTGACGAATGCCTATGCTCTGTCTAATTTCGTTCTGAATGCGGATCGGCCTGACTATTGGTTTCCCGCAACCACCAGCCAGTTAAGCATGACCTCGATGGACGTGGAAGCAGTGTTGAACAATTCCAGGAGACTAAAAGAGACTTATGAGAGCTTCGCGCTGTCGGTCAATGACGAGATGGAGCCGAAAGACGCTGATCAGAGGCTTTATAACGCTATGGCCGGTCAGGAGGCGTTTTCAAAGGCGTTGTTTGAATATGCACTAAAATGCCAGGTGCTGGCAAAAACTTATGACTCCCTTGCCGTCGAACTGCACAAGCAGATCACTAATAATGAGAACAGATATACCGTAGCAGAGCGGACGCAATTGCTGTTAGAAGCGGTCAAATTGCGGGATCAATCGAACCAGTACTATGAAAAATATCTGGAGCTATCCCAGAAATCCCATGAAAATGAGTTAAACCTTTATGACCAGAAGTTAAATTACTTGCGCTCCAAGGTGAATTGGAATGTGTTAAAAAAAGAAGTCAATCGAACATCAAAAATTCGTTACGGTTTCTTCGATGTGATTCGTGCACCGTTCGAATAATTGTCCGGGAATGCTCCATGGGTTGCAGAGCAACAGATGATTGTATCGCGAAACTCGGCATTCCGTCCAGAACTGGATAAAAAATCTAAACGTTTTTTGAGGAATTTAATTTTTTCTCCTCGAAAATCTTCAACGGTTATTGTTGCGTGACAAAAATTTTGCGCCGCACAATGCTGAAATCCTGTCCTTTGAGGTCGATTAATAGTAGGATTTAATAACAGGAGCCAGATTCCGCTTGATCAAATAACTCATCTTGTTCGAGGCATCTATGTTAGAAATGTTTTTCGATTCGGTGTTTTTCAATTCAGTCAATCAGATGGTGGAATATATCATTCGAATTTGCATCTATATGTTCACGCTCGGCGTGGTGGTTTATTTCATCACCATGTTGTTTCGATTGTCCACTGACACCGAAGGCCGCGACAACATTTATCATTTATTTGTGGTAGGTTTTGGAGCGCTGGGCCTGGCGACCTATCGCATTTGGGCGATCTGGCTCGGGAAACTGTTTGTGCTTTTGGCACGCGCCATCTTCGATCTGGAAAGCGGGAATATCATGACCGACTACCTGGGAGCATTCTTTGCCAATCCCCAAGGCCAAGGATTGCGCATGTCATTTTTTAACCTGTTCAGCCTGGAGGCGCTGTCTTCGCTATCTTATTTTTTGGTGATGATCGTTTATGAAATTTTCGTGGTGATCCAGGTAATTGTACAAATCTTCTTTTATTTGATCGGGCCATTGGCAATCGTAATATCACTATTTCCCAATTTTCGCGATACGTTTCGATCCTGGATCTCCAACTTCTGTGCAGTAAATTTCTGGTCAGTATTGATCGCGATCCTTTTCCGGCTGGTCAAAACACTCACCAATTCGCCTGCGTTCAAAGCATCAGTGGCAGCCGGCGACAAAAGTGTTTTGTGGGAATCTTTTATACTTGGGGTCATTATCTGTATCATCATCGTGCTGATCCCCAAGTTGTCGCTCGCCATTTTTAAGGGTGGGGGCTCTGCTGCTGATCTGGGCACCTATGGGACTGGTATCACTGCTGGGGTGGTCATCTCCACCGTTTGGAAGCGGCTCAAACATATTACCATCGCAACCACCCAACAGATAGCAGCTCACACCAGCACTGGCGTTATCTCGGGTGCTCAACGCCTATCCCAAAGTCCAACGGCAAGTTCGACTGAAGCAGCCCTGCGTTCATTGACCGATGGCGCTGAAGGCAGCCCCGGAAATTGGCCGTTCGAGGGTGGCAGGGTAGAAAACTTGGTGGAAGGGATGTGATGGATCATAATCAATAATCAATGTTCAGTAGTCAGTAATCAGTAGTCAGTAATCAGTAATCAGTAATCAGTAACAGCAATCAGAAACCAGTATTCAGTGAGCATTGATATATCTTTGCTCGATTCAGAGGATCTCGGCGTAAGCGAGATGAAACATTGATTTCAAGCGTTAGTTTTCCTCCTGGACTTGCTCACCTCTTGGACGAAGACAAGGAGATAAAATGCAACGGCTGATGAAACAGCATCAGGAAATTAGAGACAAGAAGCAAGATGACATTCCCATTAGACGAACATTAGTTTTAAAGCTGAATAAAGCTTACTTGGAGTTATCGAGGTGAAAACTATGGCAGAGCGAACCAAATACTATGAGATTTACGGAGAGCTAGTAAAAAACAAAATATTTTTGCAGCGGTTGGTCATCGGCTTGCTGGTGATCAATGTGGTGTTAATCATCGTTTGCTACATCGGGTTTTCCCGACCGGCACAAACTTTTGTGATCAAAGATGGCTATGCCTATGCCACTCAAGCTTATCAGCATGAACGTTCGATCTTCGAGGTTAAACGATTTTGTTATGAGTTTGCCAAAAATCTTCTAGAATTCAATCGGGAAAATTTCAATGAGCATATCAAAACAGCGTTGCAAATGTGCTCTGAAGAGCTGGAATTCATCATGTATAATACGATTAAAGGCTCTGAAATCCCTAAACTTGTGCAGAACACGAATGGAACAATTAAATTTGAAGTGAGTGAAATACTGGTGAAACAAGGCGACCCATTTCAAGCGCGAGTGGTGGGTAAACAAGTGTTTCCTGGACAGGCTCCGATTGATATCACATTTGATTTGGATATCAATGTGGTCGCCCGATCAGAAAAAAATCCATTCGGTCTAAAAATCATCAATTTTAAACAGAGTTGAGCTTGAAGAAACTGACCATTGCATTGGTGTTTTGCATAGCCTATTGCACCGGAGACCAATCGCTGGCCCAATCCAATCAGGTGGTGCGAGTTGCGCCAGGTTTCGCTACGGTGGTCGTCTGTCCTACAGCTCCTGAACTGGTGACGGTGGGCAATATGGATGCCTTTTCGGTTCAAACAACTGGCAATTATATCTTGATCAAGCCATTGACCAGTAAGGGCACCACCAATATGTTCATCAAGACGGCAACAGAGTCTTTCAACTTGTTGATTCAAGTATCAGAGACCCCGGATCTTGAGGTTCGGCTGGTCTCTCGTTCACCAGCATTGCAGGAGCTCTTTCCTGAGGATCGCTCGAGCAAGGGCGCTCAATCGATTGAGGATAGCGAAACCGCCCGCAAAAAGGCCTCAGAAGCCCGGCGGCAATCCCTCTCCAGCTTAAATCCCAAAACGCTGGCATTATTGGCTAATTTGTTCAAAACTACAAACCGTTATACTTATAGCGTCACCAATTCAAAGGTGATCTTTGCGGTCGATCACATGAAGCAAATCAAAGATAAGATGTTTTTGATTTGCACCATTATCAACAATTCCAACATCCCCTATGATGTCGGATATGTTCGCTTTCAGATGATCGATTATCAAAGAAGCTATTTGTTTTGGAAAAAGAAAATAAAAGAGACCGAGCTGGAGCCAGTAAGCGAATACTATAACGTCACGATCAAACCCCATGCATTTGGCAGACTGCTATTCGTATTTGATAAATTGGGCTATTCGAGTACGAGCACTTTAAATATCAAATGCACGGAAGAGAACGGCCGGCGAAATTTAGAGTTGGAGGTCCCGGGATCAATCATTAAATAGTTCTGCAATTTTTCTCATGATCTCGCTTTAATCGCTAGATGGGCTGTATTGCTGAATTGATGAAGGAAGGCCAGCAACTATCCGTTTTTTGAAGCGAGCAAAGCACAGCGGCCCAATTAGGCATTTTAAGATTTTAAAAATTGACGATACCTCCATGAAGCCAAAGGAGTTGGTATCACCAACAAAGCAGAGATCATTATTAGGTTTGGTCTCTGATCGAAGACTCAGAACAGGATATTTATCAAGAGGGTGGCAGTGATGAATTTGGGAAGACTATCTGATCGATTGGAACAGTTGCGCAAAATCAATTTGCCCCGTGTCAAGCCAATGTTGATTGGGGGGCTTGCGTTCGTGGTCGTACTGATGGTAATGGTCATGGTCTCGACCAAAAGTCCGAGCAAAAAAGTGACCGCTCATAAAGTGAATTTGCTGCCTGGGGAGGCGATGCCTCGCTCTCGACCAACATTGGACTATGAGTTCATCAAATTCGATAGCATCAGAATTCCGAATTTTTCTCCGATAGAACAGCGGGTTACATCCGGGCCAGCGATTGAGCCAGTCTCATTCCAGCAAACGATTGAACCGCCGCGTCAGACTGCAAGTGGGGTTAAAAATCCAACTAGCGGTACTCACGCCAGGATGGAAAAAAGTTTCCCTGAGCCCACAATTTCCCTCGAACCAAGAACCATCAGTCAAAACCCGAACATGATTGTGACCAACAACTTGACTGATGTCGCTGGGACGGCTGGATCAGGATCGGCGGTTTTCACTGGGATGCAAGCAGCGCTCATCAAGGTCATTCTGCCCAATCGCACGCCGGTCGCGAACGGCAGTTTGGTGGAAGCCCGAGTGCTGCGCGACAGCAACTGGGGCAACGTTTTCATTCCGAAGCGGACCAAACTGATTGGTGTTGCTTCATTGATGAACCTCAGAGTTCACATCGATTTTCAGGAGATCTATATCAACAATACATCTCGTTCTTGTCGGGGTCGGGCGTTTGATCTCAAGCGGTTGCAGGGTTTGGCCTATTCGCCAGTGAGTTCCGAGGCAAAGCGGGTGCTATTGGAAGAGCTGCGTGACGCTGTGGCAGGTGTGCCTGTTTTGGGACGCGTCGCCAATCGAGCTGCATATTCCGCCAACTACTATGATCAAGAAGCCTCAGTGCTGGATGAGGGCTTAGAATTTTATGTAATGATTGAGTCGATTTATTGATTCAAGCAGCCGTCGTCTTTCATGGATAACGAGTGATTAATCGCGAATGAAAATGAAACCAATATTCCCATTTTTATTGACCATCATCATTCTTTTCGGTACGATCGCTTCATGTGAGAAGCATAAAGATCCATTTTCTGCATTGAATAAGAAACCAGAGCTTCAGCTTTTCGCTTTTGATGCAGATTCATTGAAATTCAAACGGGATCTGCCATTTTATATCCGGCTGAAGTATCAAGACGATGAGGGACAACAACTGACTGCGACCTTCACATTTATTTCTGGCAGCGGGGACATTTTCCAATCAGATTTTAGGCCTGTCAGCAAAACGAAGACGACCCAAGTTTTTCAAGCGCCTAGTAGCTTCGATGGTCGGCTCAGCTTTCTGCCAGACACCACTGGAAAAGTGGAAATCGAGCTGGAGCTGTCGGATCGGGTGAAGCTCAGCACGGGCAAAGCAACGACCTTTTTTTATTTCAATCTCAAACCTGTTGCGAAGTTCACCTATCGATTATTAAGCTCGGTTAGCCCCTATGATGTCGAGGTCGATGCCAGTTCCAGCTATGACCGAGACGAAGGGAATATTGAATGGTACTATTGGTGGTTCGCTGATGGAACCAGTGAAATTCGCACGCGGGCAAAAACCTGGCGCCATACCTACCAAAAAGCAGGCTCTTATCCGGTTCGGCTCAAAGTTGTTGATAACGATGGAGGGAACGATAGTACAATTGTGGTTATCCCCACCAATAATCAACCGCCTGTGGCCCAATTGCAAGTACAGCCCTCATCTGGTCAAGCGCCATTAACCATCCGCTATACCGCTACCAATAGCTTCGATCCTGATGGGAGAATCGTCGCCTATCGGATCGATTTCGACGACGGAACCAGTGCACTCGATAGTGCAGGTACCCACATCTATTCCACCGATAAGAATTACCGTGTACGGCTTCAGGTTACAGACAATCTGGGACAGACTGACACGACTGGGATAACCGTCCGAGTATCGACGCCGCCGGTGGCCGTGCTAAACGTGACCCCTGTTGAAGGACCATTCCCCCTGGACTGCATTATTGATGGCACAGATTCGTATGATCCGCAAGGTGGAAAATTAAAACATGATATTTACATCTCAGGAGAATTGAGATACAGTGGCACCGACAGCGTCGTACATACATTTTTCGCTCCAGAGAAATATCAAATTCGATTGTTAGTCACCAGCGAACGCAATGGGCTGACTGATCAAAAAGTTCAATCAGTCAACGTGGTCAATTTGAATCCTAAAGCCGATTTTATCTGGTATCCCGAAAAACCACAGCCTCGCACCATCGTTCGCTATACTTCAACCAGCACCGACTCGAATCTGACAGATTACATTTCTTATTACAAGTGGACTTTTCCAGATGGTGTGGAACAAGGCGAGGACAAGGCGATCGTGGATCATCAGTACAGCTTGGATTTCAATCCCTATGTAGTCAAATTGGAGGTATGGGACAAGTATCGTGGCACCAAATTTGAGGGATATAGCGTGGTGGTCAAAACCGTGCCGAGCAACTAATTCCTTGTTAAGATTGCTGAGGTCATGCATTGTTGGTCGCACCAGTAACTAAAAATTCATGATAAAAATATGATGAAACGAATTGTCTTGCTATTCATGCTGCTCAGTGGAGCTTTTTTCTCCCGCATCGGATTTGCTCAGGAGCCGTATTATTTTCATACTATTCATTCCAATGGACTTTCGTTTGTCGCCGGTCGAACAATCAAGCTGAATTATCTGTATCAACTCAGTCGAGTGCGGCAACTGAAACTATCGGGCACTTATGTGTATGATTCTTACGATCAAGGTCGCAACCGAATTCGCGCCAATGTATTCTTGGCCAATGCTCAATTTCAATATCAGCTCATCCACTCGAATCAATTTTTCATTAATCTGGCGTTAGGCGGAGGGGGCTATCATCTTCAAGCCAAAGATAAGCTCAATATCAAACATAAAGAATGGCGCTTTAATTTTCTTGGGGGAGTGCAAGTGGAGTATTATATCGTAAAGAACACTTTAGCGCTCACAGTCGATTATGATATCTTATACCTTCCGTGGAGTAAAATCTACGAGTTTCTCCATGTCCCAACTGCTGGAGTGACCTTATTCTTCTTTTGATTCTTCTCCATCGAAACCATTTCGCCCGAAAATAATTTGCGGCCGCTGATCACGGCCGCTATGGTTCCAATGAAAAGTTACTTCATTTAGCTCTTTTTTATCCTAACTCGCATCGGAGTGCATTCATGTTTGAATTGAACTAATGCTCTCCTGAAGCTACTTTTTGAGTGCTTAGCGATACCAAAATTGGTTATCAGTCCAAAGGAACCAATTTCGGTCGAACGTCACTATTGGCAATGAGCCAGGCACAGGCAAAGGCAGCGCGGGCGACCTGAGCCATTTTTTCTGGGACGATTTTTTCAGCCGTATCAGATGGCTGGTGATAATCGTCATGCATACCGGTAAAAAATGATAAAAATGGAATATTCATGCGAAAGAACGAAGCATGGTCGCTGCCACCAATGCGGCGATCATCGCTGAATTTGAAATGCAATTTCACTTGCTCATTAGCCCTCAGGAAGATCTCTTTCATTTCTGGGCTTCGGACCGCTCCGCTGACCTCAACGGCACTGGTGTCATTCCGAGCGATCATGTCCAAATTGATCATGGCAACCGTATGCTCCAGTGGAAAAATTGGATCGCTCGCTGCGTAGAACCGAGAGCCGAACAATCCCTTTTCTTCCCCAGCGAAACACATAAACAGCACTGAACGTTTCGGACGTTGCTGACATTCAGTAAATGCCTTCGCTACAGCTAATACTCCAGAGGTTCCCGATGCATTATCATCGGCACCATTATAGATTACGGAATCCCCTCTTGCTCCGATGTGATCATAGTGGGCGCCGACTACGACAAGCTCCTGCTTTAGCTGGGGATCTGCTCCTTCCCAGAATGCAATGACATTTTGGGTCTTTAAGCTGTCACTCTCCAAATGTGTTGCGATCGTGGCAATAATCCCTGGTAGCAACTGCGATTGCGGCTTGAGCTCGAGATCGATCTGCTGATGAATCTGTTCCATCGTTCTTCCAAGAGTGGACATCAAATCCTCTGCCAATTGCTTCCCAATCCGTACCGCAACGATCTTGTTCTGTTCTTTCTCGCCCAACGTTAGTGGGATGGCCTCTTCAGGCGCCGATCGAAGCAACGACGGCCAAGGGTTCGGTGGCCGTCGGAATCGATGGGATGGATTGGTGACAACGATCAGCCCAACCGCACCATGGTCGATGGCGTTCAAGGCCTTTTCGCTCAATTTGCTGTGGTCAGTGGCTTTGCTGCCGTTGAAAACACTGGTGCTATCCCTTTCCTGGGGTTCTTCAGTGAAAACCAGCACAATTTTGCCCGCAGCATCGATATTTTGATAATCATCATATTGATATTCTGGCGCGGTGATACCATAGCCGGCAAAGACCACAGGCGCCGTTACCTGTCGACTGGCTGAAAAATAAATCGGCACAAAATCGTCCTTAATGGCATAATGCTTTTCCACTCCATTAATTGACAGCAAAAATTTCTGTTCGCCGGCCAACCGAGTTTTCAATAGAAAAAAATCTTGAAAATAGCCACGTTTTTCCGCTACTGGTTGGCACCCCAGCGAGATGAAATAGCGCTGAAGATATTTAGCGCAACTATCGAGTTCGGGACTGGGAGTGTCACGCCCTCGCATCTCATCTGCTGCCAGTATTTTCACATGAGATAGCATTTCCTCGCCTGAAATGGCTGTTAGGCCAGCAACTGGTACAACGGACTGACCTAATAAAATGCCCCATCCAATGAATAGCAACAATACAATTAGCAGAAAATATCGGAAATTTCTCATCACTCTTCCTCCGAAACCCAAAATATAATTTTAAGTAGTGGCGCTTCCTTTACACAACGATTAAAACGGCAATCGAGGAAATTAAGTTGCATCTTTTTTAGCTGAATTTTGATATGCATGGAACGCCTCGTGTTCAGAATCCCTCATGGAATTCAGCAATCCGACAGCAATAAGGTAATAGCCGTATTATTGTTTACCAGAAAAAATCGAGGTTAAAGAACTGGGTAGGGATCGCAGAATAATAACGAATCAATCACAGCGATCGAGCTCACTCACCCGAATTCGATTGAAAGCGCATTCGCGGTTGAATGATTGCTGCAAGCTCGTTGAGCTGAAAGATCTCAATATCGTGGTATGGATAGCTACCATTGGGCAGACTGCAACGATTGGGATTATACCAAACTGTCCATAAACCAACCTGCTTTGCAGCGATGATGTCTTTCTCATAATCGTCGCCGATCATCACTGCGTTTTCTGGAGCGACAGCAAGCTGCTTTAAAACGTTCTGATAAAAATCAGGGGCTGGTTTTCGGACATATAGCTCGGCGGGCGTGAAAATTTCCTCAAAAAATTCGTCCAGATTCACCCGGTTCAAAGCGCGAATAACTTGAACACGGTCGGAATCCTGAGCATCACTGACCAACACGATCCGAAATTGCCGCTTCAATTTCGGTAGGACTTCCAGTACGCCATCCATAGCGGCAACCGCAGGCCATGAAGCCATTGGACCGCGCTGATCGGGGAATACTTTCATCACCGTATTCCCCCAATCGAATAGCAGCGCCTTGATCTCAAATGAAAGTTGTTGGATATAGTCAGAAATATTCACACGCCGACTCTAAAACCTATTAAATGAGTAGGTAGGGTGCTCAAACTGTCAGGGGCTTTAAATTTGCCTTTTTTCAATAGCCAGGTCCCATGAAACCATGATTGGGATATTTTTGCAATTGCTACAAAATTGTTCAGCCTCAATTTGAGGCAGCACAATTTTATTTCCCTCTGTGAAATGATGTAAGGAGTAAGCAGATGCGATCCTGAACATCCATGACGACATTGGCATCACAAAGGAAGTTATTGAACATAGTGGAGAAAACCAGCGTCTCGCCATCCTGCGTAATGGCATAGCCCGAAAGGCAGCGAGCATTGGAGATGGTGCCGGTCTTGGCAAAAACCCGTCCCTGCGCTGGCGTGCCCTTTAATCGATAATCGATTGTCCCATCCACACCAGCAATTGGCAGGGCTTCGCGAAAAATCTGACCATAACGATGATAGAACATATTCCGCAATATCGTGGTCAAGTGAACTGGAGCGATATAGTTGTAGCGGCTCAATCCAGAACCGTCTTTATAGCAATATGCATTTGGATCAACCCCCAGTCGACGTAAGGTTGCTTGAACCACCTTCGCCCCTTCATCGAAGCTGCCACCTTTGCCAAATCGGGCTCCTAATAATTTCACCAAGCTCTCCGCGTATAGGTTCTGCGATTCCTTCATCAACACGGTCAGCACTTGCTTGAACGGAAGCGACTGATGAACGAATAATAATCTTTTTTTTGCCAACTTTTCTGGGTTGCCCAGATCATCGGCATCCTTTGGTTGACCATAAACTGGTATGCCCAACATCACCAATTCCCACTTCAAAGCGCTTAAAAAATGAACGGTGGGATTGTGAATGGAAACATTTTCGATATAGTATTCGCCAGGCTGCACTTTACCTTTAACCTTCAGTCGATTTGTTTCAGGAATACGTAGGATGGATAGCTCGGTGGCGTTGGGATGAATTTCCAGATCTGGCTCCAATTGCAGATATCCAGGATCTGGTTTGAGTTTAAGGCTCAGATAATCGCCAGTGCTATCAGATAGAACAAACAGTCTGGCCATATTCTCGTTGTACATGAACGCCCCGATCGGTGCAGAGTAGGCATAACTCAAATTATTGAGCGACCAGCCATAGCCCACTGGTTCTTCATCAAACAAATCATCAATGCCGATAACATCTCCCTCAATGGCATAAATGCCTCGTGCGTGCAAGGAGTCGGCCCAGGCGCGAAAAATAAAGCCGTCCATTTTGCCCTCACAGAACCGGAAACTAAAGGTGGGGTCCCCGCTCGCCACAATGATCAAATCACCCTTTAATATTCCAGCTTCAATGTGACCCGAGATATACACTGGGGTTTGATATCGGAACTCTGGGCCCAGTTTGATCAGCGCGGCCGCTGCGGTAAGGATCTTTTGGTTGGAAGCTGGCATCATTAGCGTATTGGCGTTATGCTGATAGAGTATTTCTCCGCTGCTGGCAGATTGAACCATGATACCGACCACCGCGGTCTGCAGCTCTGGAGTGGCGATCTGCTGATCAATTTGCTGAGACAATCGCTGCTCAGGAGATAGCATTGTTTTTGGTTGATACCATCCTGCACAGCTTGTCAAAAAGACCAAGATAGCAGGAAACAACCATAGCTTATTTGATTTGCCCATTGTCATTTTGTCTATGAATTTCAAGTTGCGAATATCTCCTTTGGTCGAAATTAACGGCTCTGGTCGGCCAATGGCAATCGAGGAAATTCAGTATTAACTTCTGGACTGCTCGTTCCGTTTTTATAATAGACTGCTGCTCGGTATCAAATATCGAGCTCCTGAGAGAATCCGCCAAGGTGCGGCGACATGGTCATGTTTTCCTCAGAAAGAATTACAAGCTCGCTTTGCCTCGTTCGGAACGACAGCTTTTCCCTATTTTGCAAGAGCCGATCCTTTGGTCAAACCAACTATGGAATAATTTACCATCGCATCAAGATCGATCCCCAGGTGAAGCCAGAGCCAAACGCGACTAAAACCACGTAATCGCCTGGTTGAATTCTTCCTTCCATTAGGGCCTCATGCAGAGCGATTGGAATCGATGCGGCGGTGGTATTGCCATATTTGTGGATATTGCTGAACACCCGATCCATCGAATAGCCAAATCTGGCAGCGACAGCTTCAGTAATTCGTTGATTGGCCTGATGAGGGATCACCAGCTTCACCTGCTCTGGGGCGATCTGATTAGCGGAGAGACATTCTTCAATCGCCTCGCAGAAGCGAACCACGGCATGCTTAAAAACCTGTCGCCCATTCATAAACGGGTAGATCGAAGTGCCGTCGAGCATCTCTTTGGTGAGACGAGGGACGTGCAAGCTTCCGGGGTTTTCCACATACAATTCCTTAGCAAAACGGCCGTCAGCGTGGAGATGGGATGAAAGGATACAACGGTTTGGATCATCACTCCGTTCAACAATAACAACACCAGCGCCATCGCCGAACAACACCGCCACGTCGCGACCCCGCGTAGATAAGTCGAGCCCAGTGGAATGGATCTCAGAACCTACCAGCATAATTCGGCGGTACATACCGGTTCGGATGAACTGGTCAGCCACTGCCAGACCGTAGATGAATCCGGTGCACTGATTTCTGATATCCAGGGCTGGAACTCCTGGAAGACCCAACTTTTCTTGCAATAGTACGCCAGACCCTGGGAATTGATATTCAGGACTTAGCGTGGCGAATATGATGAACTCGACATCTTTTGGTTCCAAATGGGCATTTTGAAGGGCTTGTTTCGCCGCCTCAACCGCCAGTCCTGCCGGGCCAACTTCAGGTTCGGCGAATCTTCGCTCGATAATGCCAGCTCGTTCCCGGATCCAAGCATCACTGGTATCCATGAGTTTTTCCAGATCAAAGTTCGTGACAACCTTTTCGGGGACATACATGCCCGTCCCAGTGATCCGCGCCTTATACATCCTTCCCTCCTAATTGTGTGATGGTAAAGCTCTGCAAAATGGGGAAATTTTTCATCCCCAACCGTCAGCCCACTGGCTGACAGTTCCTGAGATTTGCTGCGGTGATTTGTTTTGCAAAGGTCTTTTTGTGATTGAAAAAAATTTTGCACAATATAGCAACTTAGCCTAATAAAGTCAAGCTGAAATTTTGAACCGACAATTAATCCGCTTTTGACTCCGTAAGCAAAATTCCACTTGACTTTTAAATTGCCGATTCTTATAATCGGGCAGTATTTGTGCCCGAAGGTTCTCTGGTGCGAGCCACATAATTTCTATCCGGACGAACGCAGGAGCATGTTGATTTGGGCAATTTTCGATGTAATTTTCAAATCGCTCCGCCTGCTTTGCAACTTTAATTTAAAAAAAACGTCCTATTTTACAAAATTAATCAATACTCGCTGCATGCCTTGGCATATCTTCATTGAATCTATTCGCAACTGAAAATGCAGTAACAAGTTTTTCTACACTCAGGTGTTTAATGTACAAGTCGAATTTTGGTTGCTCATTAACATCTGAGATAGCGGTGTTTGCCACACCGGAATTTCATCATCGGATAAATTTCGACCCGACATTGAGGAATAGAAGCTATGAAAATCACAATTGAAAATTTAACCAAAATCTACAAGAACGGCATCCAAGCTCTCAAAGATATCAACCTCGAGATCAATAGCGGCATGTTTGGATTATTGGGGCCGAATGGCGCGGGCAAAACGACGTTGATGCGGATTTTGGTGACGTTGATGAAGCCCACCAGCGGTCGCGTTACTGTAGACGGTTTGGACTTGCAGCGGAACCGTCGCGAAATCCGCGCGATGCTTGGCTATCTCCCTCAAGACTTTCGCTTTTTCACCAAACTAAAGACCTGGGAATTTTTGGACTATGTTGCCAGCCTGGCAGGACTCCACGATAGCCGCGCGCGAAAGTTGGCAGTCGATGAAATGTTAGAACGAGTGGGTTTGTACGAGGCGCGGGATCGAATGGCCAATAGGTTGTCTGGCGGAATGAAACGCCGGTTGGGTATCGCTCAGGCGCTGATTGGTGATCCGAAAATCGTCGTGGTCGACGAACCCACTACCGGGCTCGATCCAGAAGAGCGAATCCGGTTCCGCAATCTGCTCACTGAAATGAGCCAGAAGGATATCATCATCATTCTTTCCACCCATATCGTGGGCGATATCTCCAGCACCTGCAACAACATGGCGTTGCTCAACGATGGGCAAGTCGTGTTCAATCAATCACCGGATAAGCTCATCGACAAAGCCCGCGGCCATGCCTGGCTCATTCACGCATTGGACAGCGAACTGGATCAGATTAAAGCAAAATATCCGGTCATCGCAACAATCCCGTCCCAAAATGGTTGGGAGGTCCAGGTTGTGGCAGATAAGTTGGATGGTTTTCCAGGGAAACCCATTGATCCCAATTTAGAACATGCCTACGTCTATTTTATGGAATATGAATTGGGGAGATCTTTGAATGGAGAACTTGAATAGGAGGTTGGGCAGAAGATGCTTTTAATCAGTGATCAGTAATCAGTGATCAGTGATCAGTGATCAGTGATCAGTAGTCGGCGTCCCATCGCTGACAACAGGCATATTTGAATAACTAGTTTTGAAAATGAAAATAACCAAGGGAAGAGAATATGTTATCATTGTATAAAATCTGGACGGTTGCGAAATATGAGATGAAAACCCTGCTGCGAAGCTGGTTTTTTCGGATCTTTGCGCTAATCGCGATTGCCGTATTGACCTTCACGAACGTGCCGTTTTTCGCCTTGAAAGGCAATACGCCATGGGTGTTTCGAGGCATCTCAGCTTCGATCCCCTATTACAATATCTTGATCCTCAATGTCATCCAGGCGATCATCGCGGTGTTTCTGGCATCCGATTTTCTCAAGCGCGACAAGAAGCTGGATACAACCGAAGTGGTTTATATGCGTTCGATGAACAATAGCGACTATGTGTTGGGCAAACTGCTTGGCATCCTTTTGGTGTTCCTTGGCTTGAATTTGGTCGTGCTCATGATCGCTGCGGTGTTCAATATTTTTTTCAGTGATGTTCCGCTGGTCTTTCTGCCCTACCTCCTGTATCCGATATTCATCAGCATTCCAACTTTAATTTTCATCTTCGGACTCTCATTTCTTTCGATGGTAACCATTCGCAATCAAGCCGTCACTTTTATCTTATTGTTAGGCTATATCGCCGTTACCATTTTTTTCCTGGGCAACAAATTCCATTACCTGTTTGATTATATCACATTCAATGTTCCATTGATGTACTCGGATTTTGTGGGATTTGGCAATTTGGCCTTGTTGCTATTGCATCGTGGGATGTATTTACTCTTAGGCCTATCGTTTGTTTTCGCTACCATTTTGCTGATCAAGCGGTTACCGCAATCGGTTTTTATGACACGCCTCTCTTGGATCCTCATGATCTCATTTTTAGGAGGCGCTATTGCGTTGGGTGCTAATTATATTTCCCATTTCACCGAGGGCAAAAAGCTCCGTGCCACCATAACAGAATTGAATAAAACCGCGATCACCATGCCTAAAGTGACATTACAAGATTGTCGGCTTCACGTTCAGCATCGCGGTCGGACTATTCAAGTCACTGCCCAGCTAAAAGTGATAAACAAAAACCGAGATCCGATCTCGCGATATCAATTCAGCCTTAACCCTGGATTGGTAATAAAACGCGTCAGTTCTGGCTCTTCTGAGTTGAAATTTGAACGAAATGCTCATTTACTCTTCGTCGTTCCACGGCAACAGCTTCAGGTCGATGGATTGGACTCGCTCACAATTGTCTATGACGGAACGATCGATGAGCAAGCTTGTTATATTGATATCGATGAAAAGAAACGAGCGGAACTCTACCGCGCCTGGTTATATAATATTGCAAAGCGTTTCAGCTTCATCGAACCAGATCATGTGCTGTTAACGCCAGAGGCCAATTGGTATCCGATTGCCGGCCTGCCCTATGCAGCAAGTTACCCCAAACTCACAGAAAGAGACTTCACCAATTTCCAGCTAACGGTTGCAACCAAAAAAGGACTCACGGTCATTGCTCCAGGAAAGATGACCTCGCTCGGCGACAGCAATTATCGATTTGATGCCGAACAGCCCCTTCCTCAATTATGCTTGGCGATCGGCAACTATGAGAAACGATCCATCCAGGTTGACAGTGTGGAATATTCGCTATTCAATTTAAAAGGTCATGATTATTATTCACCATTCTTTAAGGACATTGGGGATACGCTGATTGCGTTGATTCGAGAGATGAAGCAGGATTATGAGAACAAATTGGGGCTCAACTATCCGTATCCGCGACTGGCATTGGTTGAAACGCCGATCCAATTTTTCAGTTATGCGCGTTCTTGGACCGATGCGAGGGAGAACGTGCAACCATCGATCATTTTCTTGCCAGAAAAAGGGGTGCTATTAGAGCGGGCGGATTTCAGCCAAATGGCCCGTTGGCAAAAGCGTCGCCTGGAACGATCGAATCAAACTTTAACCCCACAGGAGTTGCAGAGCGAGCTATTCAGAGACTTTGTGTCTGGTTCATTATTGGGGACTATGGGCAGGGGCTTTATGGCTGAAATTATCAAAGGGATGGTGAATTGCACCATTTTCCCGAATTATTATAGCCTGGTTAACAATTTTTCATCGGGCCAATGGCCGATATTTAATGTTGCGCTGGAGTCGTTCCTGTTGCAAAAAACCACCGAGGGTTCGCCTCCGTTCCGTCGATTTTTTGCTGGATTATCTGATGAAGAAAAAGCAAATTTGGCATTAATGGAGCAAACCCTGCCCGAAATATTGGCTGACGTAAAGAAGAAAGAACTGACCCCCGCGGTGCTAAAAGCGAAAGGGAACTATTTATTTAAATTGATAGAGAGCCAGTTGGGGAAGGAACAACTTCAATCGTTTTTATCTGACCTTCTAACGAACCAGCGGTTTAAAAATATCGATGTAGCAGATTTCATTGTTCGACTCAAAAATCAGTTCAATTTCGACTTAGAACCGCATTTCAACGAATGGTATCAGCAGCGGCAGCTTCCAGGCTTTATTATTGCAGACGTGGAGGCTTATAAAGTGCTAGATAAAGATCGAACCCGATATCAAATTAAATTCAAAGCATCGAATCCAGAGCCTGTCGCAGGGTTGCTTTCGATCTCCTTCCGAACTGGCGGATTTAGAGGTCCTGGATTTGGGTTTGGTCGACCACCCATGGAACCAACTCAAGAACGGTTGGTCTTCATGAGGCCAAATGAAACCAAGGAACTTGGTGTGGTGTTGGATGAACCTCCTCGAATGATGATGATTAATACACTCATATCAAAGAATCTGCCAGCAACCATCAATCGACCATTCGATGAATTGGAACTGAAAGAAAAGGCAGAACCATTTGATGGGGAGCGGCTTCTTAGTGAGCCTATCCGTCTTGTACTGCCAAATGAAACTATTGTCGACAACGAAGATAGCGGCTTCCAATTGCTTTATAATCCGAGCGAAAATTGGCTGAAACGGCTGTTGAAAATAGAGAAAACCGAGGATAAATATGTCGGGATGAATTTCTGGCAGCCTCCAAGCCGGTGGCGCGCCACCACCATGGCCGAGTTTTACGGGGAATATATCCATTCTGCTCTTTATATAAAAGCCGGAGATGGAAATAAAAAAGTCGCCTGGAAGGCATTCATCCCCACAGGCGGCAATTATGAAGTGTTTTATTACAACGGTAAGATTCGCGCCCCATGGTTTCGTCGCATGGGCGAAAGACAACAAAGTCGCCGCGATCAGTTCATCGAGCAATTCAATTTCAAAGTTTATCATGATGACGGCGTTGAAGATGTCACGCTAGATCTTTCCAATGCTGAAGAAGGATGGATCTCATTGGGCACATTTTATCTTTCATCCGATACCGCCCGTGTGGAACTGACGGACAGATCCAAGGGCCGCATAGTCATCGCCGATGCCGTGAAATGGCTGAAGCTTTAGACATCATAAGCCATCTTTCGGTGAATAGCAAGCGCTGGTCGTGCAGCAAATCGTCTCGTTTCATTCAATTGCCGACCTTTGTCAGGGAGCAAAAATTATTTTTTCAAGCTGAAATTATTCGCCCTTCTTGCCTGCGTGCAATCAATACAAACAGGGCAAATCGATTGCAGTGATCGACCAATCATATCGCCTTCCTTGAGCCATCGACTGCTTAAATTCGAATTGCCTGACAGGTCAAGACAGGCGTTCATCGGTCGTCACTTATTCGGAATAGAGCCGCAATCTGATACGTCAAAAATCAAGCGAACTGATACTATCAAGCACCTGGCGCTTCATGAATAACCATAGTTGCATTTTTCAACAACGGGAGCATTCATAAAAACAAACATCTCAAGAGGAACAAACTGAAGAACCAAAGAGGATCTGACCATGTGGATCATGAGATTTGCAAAAAGCACCCGATATTTCGTTCGGCTGGTATTTCTACTGCTGTTCGCAAACGTCCAGTTTTTGGGAGCGCAAGAGCCGTTCACCCTGGAACGTGCCTTAGAGACAGCGATGAGAAACAGTCCTGAAATCCGACGCTATCAATTGAACCTGGAACGAGGGCAACAATTGCTCAACGCCCAAAAAGCATCGCTCAAATCGCAATTTGGCCTTACATTGAACCCATTCAGTTATTCGCATCAGCGCAGGTTCTATAATTTCTTCTCGAAATATCTCACCAGCGAAACCAAACAATCGGTTGGGACGTTCTCGATCCGACAGCCGATTCCATGGACCGATGGGACCTTGACGTTGATCAACGAGTTCGGTTGGCTCGATTCTTATAGTGAATATCAGAATACCAAGAACAAATACTACAGCAACGACCTATACCTGAGTTTCACGCAGCCGATCTTCACTTATAATCGGACCAATTTACAGATGCGCGAGCTAGAGTTGGACTTGGAGAACGCTGCGCTCAATTTCGCGATTCAAAAATTGTTTCTGGAGTATCAGGTCACTCAGAACTTCTACAATATTTATCAGCAAAAGGCCAGTTTGGAAATTGCGCTCGATGAATACCGCAACCGCGAGGCCAGCTATCAAATCATCAAAAACAAAGTCGAGGCGGGACTCAGTCCCCAAGAGGAGCTTTATCAGGCCGAGTTGGATTTGACCCGAAGCCGATCTAAGGTTCAAAACACCCAGGTAGCGCTCGATAATTATCTGGATTCGTTCAAACGATTGATCGGACTTTCGCTGTTCGATGATATCACCGTGACGGCCGATATTTCTCATCAGCCAGTGGAGATCGATTTACAGCGGGCATTGGAAACCGGCCTAAAATATCGGATGGAGATCCGGCAACGCCAGATCGATGTCGAAAACGCCAAGTATAATTTGATCCGCGCTGCAGCGACCAATGAGTTTCGTGGCGACATCACCCTATCTTATGGTATCACTGGAACTGGAGCGAAGTATAACGAGATCTTCGACTCACCCACAAAGAACGAGCGGATATCGTTAGAGTTCAATGTCCCGCTGTTCGATTGGGGACAAAAAAGATCGACCATCAAAGCGTATCAGGCGATGATCAAAAGCAGCGAGCTACAACTTGAGGATGAAAAGAATAATATTATTATCGAGATCCGGCGTGCCTATCGCAACCTGACAAATCTGATGAGCCAAATCGAAATTGCCGAGCAAAGCCTGCGCAGTGCTCAATTGACCTATGACATTAATTTGGAACGGTATAAAAATGGCGACTTGACCAGTATGGATTTGAACCTGATCCAAAATCAATTGTCCCAGGCCAAGCTGGATCGGATTGCAGCGCTCATCAATTATAAAATCGAGCTGCTCAATATGAAAGTCGTCTCGCTCTGGGATTTTGAGAGGAATCAGCGGGTAGTTCCCGACGTGATCACGAAATAAGTTGAATCACATTTCATTTAAATTTGATGAATCCATCTCTGGGATTTGACTCGAACATTAAACAGGCGAGCACTTTGTCTAAAAATAGCCATTACGATTTCCATCGAAAATTTTGTCCGATTCTTTTGGGCAATCATTGTCGGAGAGTAATTTCCAGACGCAGCCGAAAATTGCAAGGACGAGTCGGCAAAAATGACAATTATCGTTCAACAAAATTGGCAACGATTTCTTGTAGTTAAAAAAAGAGAAAAACAGTATCCTATCCTGCCTGCGTTTCTAGGCACTCGTTCAGATATGTGAACAATGAATTTTTCAAAGTTTTCCCAATTATGGTAGGAGTGATATTATTCAATTTGATTCTGATTCTGGAAAAGCCAGCGAGGTAGCTGTCAATTCTGTGGTAGATCAACATCGTAACCATGAAGGAGTGAAACGTGAGAAACATAACGATTGGAGTCATTCTATTTTATTTGATACTGCTGGGCTGTGGGGGACAGCAGGGCGGGACTGAATCTGATATTGCGATCCCGGTGTCTATCGAAGAGGTGAAATACAAACCGATCGAGGAATTTTTGACGACGACTGGTTCAGTCAAAGCGGTTAAGGATGTGACATTAAAATCCGAGACATCTGGGTACTATCGACTGGCCATCAATCCGCGGACGAACAAGCCATTTGCCCTGGGCGATTTTGTGAAACAGGGACAGGTGATCATTTATTTGGACAATCCGGAGCTGGAGTATAATACCAAGATCGAATCGCAGAAGCTCAATCTGGAGATCTCGAAACAGGAGTTTGAAAAGCAGAAGTCGCTTTATGAGAAAGGCGGGGTAACCTATCGGGAGCTCAAGAATGCGGAAAAGCTATATATGGATGCGGAGTACGCTTATGAAAGCGCCAAACTGCAGTTGGCTAAATTGAAGATCGTAGCGCCGTTCGATGGTGTGATTGTCGATTTGCCTTATTATACTCCTAAGACCAAGGTTGATGCCAACCAGAAAATGGTACAGATCATGGATTATCGGAAATTGTTGATGGAGGTCAGCCTGCCAGGGAAGGAGTTGGGGCGAGTTAAAGTCGATCAGCCAGTGCGCGTGATGAATTATAACCTTCCAGAGGACACGCTGAAGGGCCATGTGACTCAGGTTTCCCCAGCGCTGGATCCAGATACCCGTTCTTTTAAGGCGGCGATCGATATTGACAATCCGGATTGGCTGCTGCGACCTGGAATGTTTGTGAAGGCAGATATCATTGTGGCGTCGAAAGACAGCGCGATCGTTATTCCCAAAGATATCATCATCGCTTCGCGAGAGGGAAAAACCGTGTATGTGGTCGATAAAGGAGCAGCGCGACGAAGGATCATCTCCACCGGGTTAGAAAACCCGGATTTTGTCGAGGTCACCGAAGGCCTTAAAGTGGATGAACGATTGGTAGTAAAGGGTTTTGAAACGCTGCGCGATCGGTCAAAGGTAAAGATCATTCGATAGCGCAACACCAGAGGTTGTGAATAGATCTCTGCAGAATTCAATTGATTTGCAAGTTGGATAACTTTGTTAAATCTATTCCCATGGACTTATAATAAAATAATAGATCAGGCGCGAAATTCAGATGAAAAAATTAACGACATTTTCGGTCAATTATCCTATAACCATTTCGATGCTGGTCTTGGCGGTGATTCTGCTTGGCTATATTTCGTTCACAAAATTGGGGGTGGATCTTTTCCCCGATCTCAACAATCCCAGAATTTTTATCGAGCTGAAAGTTGGGGAGCGACCGCCAGAAGAGATCGAAAAGCAATTTGTGGAAAGCATCGAATCGCTGGCCATTCGGCAGAAAAAAGTGACGCGAGTATCATCGATCATTCGGGTTGGCTCAGCGCAGATCACCGTCGAGTATGGTTGGAATGCCGACATGGACGAGGCGTTTCTGGATCTGCAAAAGACGCTAGCCACCTTCAGCCAGAACGCCGAGATCGATGAATTGAACATCACCCAGCACGATCCCAATGCAGCGCCAGTGATGATCTTGGCACTCTCCCATCCGCAAATCGATGACATGGATGAACTGCGCCGAGTCGCTGAGAACTATCTGCGCAATGAGCTGATTCGCCTCGAAGGGATTGCTGAAGTAGAGCTATTGGGCAAGGAACAAAAGGAAGTGGTAATTGAAACCAACAATTACCTTTTGGAGGCCTACAACCTGACTCCGACAGCGGTAGCGAATCGTATCCGAAATTACAATCGTAACGCATCGGGCGGCTCAATTGTTGAAATGGGCCGCAAGTACATCATCAAGGGCGTCGGCGAATTTCAATCGCTGGAGCAGATCGGTAATGTCATTGTTACCTATGCGCAACCCACAGCGGTGAGCACTGGTTTGCAAGCCACATCTACCCAGGAACGGGTGCCCGTTTACCTCCGTGACGTTGCCCGCATCTCATTTCGGAATAAAGAACCAGAAAATATCGTCCGCGTCAATCAGCAGCGCTGCATGGCGCTTGCGATCTATAAAGAGACAAAATTTAATACCGTCAAAGCAGTGGATGATCTGCTCAAAGCACTGGAGAACTTGCGGAAGGCTTTGCCGGGATATGAGCTGACCGTCATTCAAAATCAGGGAGAATTCATTAAAACCGCGGTGAATGAGGTAAAGCAAACCGCTTTAATCGGCATCATCCTTGCCGTGATCGTCATCTATGTCTTTCTTCGGCGGCTGGGTGCCACAGCGATCATCAGTACCGCTATCCCTATTTCGATCATCGCCACTTTTAACCTGTTGTACTTCAAAGGCCTGACATTGAACATCATGACCCTGGGTGGGCTGGCACTCGGCGCTGGGATGCTGGTGGACAATGCCATCGTGGTGATGGAAAATATCTATCGTCTCTTGGAATCGGGAAAATCTTTGCGCGAGGCTGCCATTGAAGGGACTGCTCAGGTCAGTGGCGCTATCATAGCGTCGACCCTAACTACGATTGTGGTATTTTTGCCGATCGTCTATTTGCATGGTTCAGCCGGGGAGCTATTCAAAGATCAGGCTTGGACAGTAGCATTCTCACTGCTCTCGTCACTGGTAGTTGCAATTCTGGTTATCCCGATGTTGAGCGCCCATGCGCTCAATCCTTCGCCCGAAAAATCGCTACCTCGCTCGATCCATTTCAAGGGATACAGCAGGCTGCTCGATAAAATTCTGGATCGCAGGTGGCTGGTAATTGCTGGGGCAATAGGATTGATAGCGATTGCCATCATCTTGATCCCGGTTGTGGGGAGCGAATTCGTT
This sequence comes from candidate division KSB1 bacterium, assembly GCA_034506395.1. Taxonomy (NCBI): domain Bacteria; kingdom Pseudomonadati; species Candidatus Zhuqueibacterota bacterium. The sequence goes on from JAPDPQ010000005.1 coordinate 178,189, forward strand.
CCCAAAACGGATTTAAGTGAGTTCTCGATTGAATTAAAATTGCCAGAAGGAACTGCCTTGCGCCGGACCGAGCAGACGGTGGACAATATCGAACACATCGTTCGGGAGATCCTTGGCAAAGATCTTGAGACCCTTTATAGCAAGATCGGGCCATCCTCAGAACTTACCGGCAGCGAGACTTCGATCTTCAAGGGTGAAAACACTGCCACAATGAAAATTGCCTTGACGCCGAACCATAAAATCTCAGTGGATGCTTATATTACTCGCTTGGGGAAGGCGCTCTCTGACGTTCCTGAATTAGAGATGCAGTTCATTCAAGAACAAACCGCATTGCAAACCACGTTGGGAACGGAGTCCGCGCCCATCGCCATCGAAATTCGCGGCGAAGACCTCGCGGTGCTCCAAGATTTGACAGACCAGGTCAAGACGCAATTGCAACAGATGAACGAGCTGTTCAATTTGACCACCAGTTTTGATGAAGGTCGGCCTGAGGTGGAAGTGGTATTGGATCGGGTTAAAGCGGGGATTTATAATATCGGGATTGAAACGATCAGTTCTCAGCTTCAAGACCAGCTCATGGGCCGCAATGCTGGGCAATGGGAATACAAAGGGGAATTGCACGATTTGACCATCAAATTGCCCGAAATTAGTCTCAAGCAGCTTGAGGACATTGTGATCGAAAGCGGAGGACAAAAGTTCCGCTTAAATGAATTAGCGAATATCAGGGTGGCAATGGCGCCGCGTGAGATTTTGCGTACCAATCAAGCACGGATTGGCAAAGTCACCGCCTATCTGCGGACCGATAAACCGTTCGATCAGGTCGTCCGCGAAATCGAAAAACGGCTAAGCAAAATCGATTTTCCCCCAGATTATCAATACCAGATCACTGGGGAAGAGCAGAAACGCAAAGAGGCTTTCAACAATCTCAAATTTGCCTTGATCCTATCAATCATTCTGGTTTACATGGTTCTGGCTTCACAGTTTGAATCACTCATTCATCCTTTCACCATTTTGTTAACGATCCCATTAGCCGGCGTTGGTGCAATTCTAATCTTTTTCATCCTCGGAAAATCATTAAATATGATGGCCTATATCGGGATCATCATGCTGGCGGGCATTGCGGTGAACGACTCCATCATCCTAGTGGATGCGATTAATCAACTGAGGCGAGATGGGGTTGCCAAGCGAGAGGCGATCCTCGAAGCAGGCCAGCGCCGAATTCGGCCGATCATCATGACCAGCCTGACCACAATCTTAGCGCTGCTCCCGTTGACGTTCGGATTCGGTGAGGGGGCTGCATTGCGATCCCCCATGGCGTTGGCTGTAATCGGCGGCTTAACGACATCGACGCTCCTGACTTTGGCCGTGATTCCCTGCGTGTATTGGGTGTTGGATCAGTTGGGATGGCAGAAATGAATGAGAAGCAGTGAGCAACTCTCTGGATTCAATGTTTGGGATTCACCTATTGCTCATTTCAGGCCTCAATGCTGGATCTGAAATTTGGACAATGGCATTGCAATTCGTTGGCTCGTTTCAATTCATTGGGAAAAGAAAAACACGGGTTAGCATAATTCATGAACATCATCCAATTCATCATAAACAGAAAAACTTTCATCTCCATGCTCTTTATTGGGCTGGTGCTGTTGGGTTACATTTCGTACCAACAACTGCCGGTAGAGTTATTTCCGAATGCCGAACTGCCATTTTTGATCGTGAACATCAATGGCGCACGCGAAATGGATCCCGCATATATGGAAAAGCACGCCATTATTCCGCTGGAGGGAGCGATCAGCACATTGCAGGGAATCGACAAGATCGAATCGTTCGCGGATCGACGCAGCGGTCGAATTATCGTCTATTACAACCAAAATGTCAAAGTGAAATACGCTTACCTCAAATTGCAGGAAATGGTGAACAGCATCAAACCCAGCTTAGGCGAGGAATTTTTCGTCAACGTGTTCAAGATCGATACCGAACAATTGAGCAACATGTTCATGAGCTTGCAAGTTCGGGAGATCGTCGCTCGGGGCGATAGTCTTGCCTCGGCAGGTGGTGTTAACCGCATTCGTCAGATCGTGGATAAGAAGCTCACCCGCGAATTTGAGAACATCGACGGTATCGCTAATGTTGAGGTTTTTGGTGGTCAGCAACGATCCGTTGAGATCATTTTGAATGAAGAAGCATGTCGGGCTCACCAGATCACTGCCGCCCAAATTCGGACGTTGATCGCCCAGAATAGTCAGAATCGGACCTTCGTCGGCAAAGTTTATGAGCGCGATAAGCAATATTTCGTCAATCTGGTGGCGGAATATACTGATGTGCGCAATCTTGAAAATATCGTAGTGAAGCGGGAAGGACCGATACTGCTCAAAGATGTCGCTCGCGTCAATGTGGGAGTCAAAGAAGAGACTTCCATCAGCCGGGTCAATGGCGGCGAGGCCATCACCATGCAACTGGTGCGCGATACCCAGGTAAATTTGATCGAGCTCTCCCACACCGCTCGAGCGGTGGTGCATCGTCTGAATAAAGAATTGGCACCCCAGGGCATTGAGATCGTGGTTCAAAGCGACGTGGCTGAAACCATGGAAAAGAACCTCGATCTGATCAAGCAACTGGCTTTAGTGGGTGGTGGACTCGCGGTGCTGGTGCTCTGGATTTTCCTGCGGAATTTGCGGTTGGTATTTGTGATTGCGCTGGCGATTCCGATCTCGCTGTTCACTGCTTTCAACTTTTTTTATGCTGCTGGGATCTCGATCAATAGCCTCACCCTTGTGGGCATGGCGCTTGCCATCGGTATGTTGCTGGATAATAGCGTAGTCGTGCTGGAAAATATCTATCGACTGGTTTCTGATCGTAAAGAAATCGACCAATCGGTCATTCAGGGCACGCGCGAGGTATGGCGCTCGATCTTCGCAGCTACTTTGACCACAGTCGCTGTGTTTCTCCCATTCATTTTCTCATCCGACTTTCTCGTGCGACTCATCGGTCGCCACATTGGCGTGTCCATTATCAGCACCTTGCTGATATCCCTGGTGGTGGCGCTGTTGTTGGTCCCAATGGTCACCCATTTTTTCCTGATGCGCGGAAAAAAAGCCGATGTCAGCTCGCTTCATTTCAATGTTATTTCGCCCAAAAATCGGCTGCTGCAAATCTATCGGGTGTTGCTCAAAGCGACGATGCGATTTCCTGCGCGGACCGTAGTGCTCGCATTTGTCTTGTTTCTGGTCAGCTTGCTGATCGCCCTGGCGTTGAGCATCAATGTTTCGCAGGAGGTGGAGACCAAAGAGTTCAATCTCTACGTCACCATGCCTCGGGGCTCCACGCTTCAAGCTACGGACCAAGTGGTGGCTGAACTGGAGCAGCGGCTCAGCGATATCGACGAGAAACAAGATATCGTCAGCAACATCAGCGAAGAAGAGGCGATCATCACGATCAAACTGAAAGAAGGTTTTGAGAAAATTAAAAACCGCACCGTTGCCCAGGTGAAAAGCGAGATTCAAAATCGCATCCGGGATTATAGAGCGGCCGACGTGAGCTTCGAACAGCCCGCCGCCAGCCAGCGGTTTCGAGGTGGCATGCGATCGAACCCTGGGGCTAATTTGGAACGAATGTTGGGCATCGGTAGCCAAACCGAAAAAGTGGTGATCAAAGGCCGTGATTTCAATACAATGCGAAATTTAGCTACCGATATTCGGAACTATCTGGAAGATTTGAGTTCCATGAATCGAGTGAGTCTGAATATCGCCGATGATCGACCCGAAATCCATTTATTGTTCGATACAGAGTTGTTGAGCCACTACAACATTAGCTTGAATACTATCGCTTCTGAATTGGCTGGATTTCAAAGCGAGTTCTCCTCTGGGTTGAAATATAAGCAAGGCAGCGACGAGTACGATATTGTCATCCGCAATGAAAATTTGGAAGAGAAAACTATCGATGACCTGAGGACGCTCAGGATCCCCTCGCCAAACGGTGGAAGTTATGAGCTAGAACAACTGAGCCGAATCGTCTATTCCGCTGGGATGTCTGGGATCAATCGGGTCAATCAAGAGAAGCAGATCGAAGTGACCTATCAATTCTTGGATGAAGTAAACAAATCCAAGCCGCTATTGGAGGCATCCCGCGCCGAGGTGGATCAATTGATCGCAAGTCTCAATATTCCGCCCGGGGTTGCCGTGGAAGTCATCCACGATGAGACCGAACTTGGAGAGTACAAATTTTTGATCGTGGCCGCACTCATTCTGATCTTCATGATCCTTGCTTCTGTGTTCGAATCGGCTTGGCAACCGTTCGTGATTCTGTTTAGCATTCCCCTCGCTTCGATTGGTGCATTTTGGGCGCTCATTTTCACGGGCAACTCGATTTTGAATGCCAATACGCTCACTGGCTTTTTAATTTTACTCGGCGTGGTGGTGAATAATGGAATTATTCTTATCGATTATACGCGAATCTTACGACAGCGGGGCTATCACCGGGCCCGGGCGCTGATGATGGCTGGGCAGGCCCGTGTTCGTCCGATCCTCATCACCGCGATCACAACCATCGTAGGGATGCTACCGTTAGCGATGGGCAAAGCCGAATACGTCACCCGCATCGGCGCGCCGTTCGCCATCACGGTCATCGGAGGGCTTGCCGCTGGTACTTTGTTCACGCTGGTATTCATCCCAACCGTTTACTCCGGATTGGAAACGGCGCTTCAGTGGATTCGATCGCTCAATTGGAAGATCAAACTGGTCCAACTGGCAATCGCTCTGATCGGATTCTTCTTGATCTATTTTTATGTCGATAGCTTGCTTTGGAAAATCGTGGAGCTGGTGTTGTTGGTGATGCTTGTACCAGCAGCGACCTACTTTATCATGATAAGCCTGCGGCAGGCCAAAGCAGAGATAATTCAACCCGGTGAGGCGCTGCGAATTAAAATCCAGCATTTGGTAAAAATCTATGAACAGGAGATGCGTTTCGTTCGCGAATGGAAAAAAGGCTTACGCATTAGAGCTAAGGCTGGCCTGTTACGAGATTACAGGACAGGGCGAGACTTCGACGATTTTATTTATTTGCTCCCGGCTCTGGGTTTCTTGATTTATTTTGTCTATTTTTACTTGCGCAGCGGGTTTTGGGTCTTTGTGACCGCACATCTGGTTTATTTCTACGTGCTGGCCCTCTGGAAGCCGATCCGCATTTATTTGCGCCACCGCCTCGAGCAGGAGCATAATCAGTTCCTGCAACTCGTCGCGCAATGGTTTTATCCGATATTCTTCTGGGGATTTCCCCTATTGAATCTTGTCATCTTCTATTTCAAGTGGCATAAAATCACCATCCTCATTTTTATTGCAGTGATCTGGTATTTTGGATTAGCTGTCTACACAACATCTAATCGGCTGCAACGGGAAGAGATCAACATCATGCGATTGACAGGTAAATTTGCAGGATTGAGAAAGAATTTTTATCGTCTCGTTCAGGCCATCCCGATTATCGGAAAGAAAAAACAGCCGTTCAAAGCCCTGGATGGCGTTTCATTGGAGATCGGCAGCGGTATGTTCGGCCTCTTGGGACCTAATGGCGCTGGTAAAACCACCCTGATGAGGATCATTTGCGGCATCCTGGAACAAAGTCGCGGCAGCATCTGGATCAACGACATTGACCTAAAAGAAAAGCGAGAGGAATTGCAGGGATTAATCGGTTACCTGCCCCAGGAGTTCGGCACGTACGAGAATATGACCGCCTATGAATTTTTGAGCTATCAAGCGATTCTGAAAAATATCTACGATCAAGAAGAACGGGAACGACGGGTCAATTATTGTCTCGCCGCCGTGCATTTAGAAAAAAATAAGCATCAGAAAATTGGCTCTTTCTCTGGGGGAATGAAACAGCGCATCGGCATTGCCCAGACGCTGTTACATTTGCCGCGCATTTTAGTGGTGGATGAGCCGACCGCCGGCCTCGATCCGAGAGAACGGATCCGATTTCGGAATTTATTAGTTGAATTGAGTCGGGAACGGATTGTGATCTTCTCCACCCATATTATTGAAGACATTTCCAGCTCATGCAACAAAGTCGCAGTATTGAATAAGGGGCGTCTCTGCTATTTGGGTGATCCCCAGGAGATGGCGCGGCTGGCTGATGGATTTGTCTGGCAATTCCAAGTTCCTGCCGAGCAATTTGAGGCAGTAAGCAAGGATCTGTGGATTGTCCATCACATTCGAGATGGGGAGTCCATTCGGGCGCGATGTATCGCCACCGAGCGGCCAACGCCTAATGCGCAAGAGGTTCGACCAACCCTGGAGGATGCCTATCTGTGGTTGCTCCGACAATCGGGATGTTAGCCAATGGTCATCTCGCGCAACCCAACAACCCAATAGATGTGACTATGCTGTGATTCGATCAAAATTCGAATAATTCAGGCAAATTTTCAATATTCTGAATTGACTGATTCAGCGATAGAGCAGCGGCATTATTGGAATGGTCGTTGAATGATATTTTTTGAAATTCTAAATTAACAAACCAATTCCAATCATCAAAACCATAGGAGGGTAATATGGCCGCAAAAAAAATTCTAATGTTGGTGGGGGATTACGCTGAGGATTACGAAGTTATGGTACCGTTCCAGATGTTATTGATGGTGGGACATCAGGTCGATGCTGTTTGTCCCGACAAAAAGCCCGGGGATAAGATCCGCACTGCCATCCACGATTTTGAAGGGGATCAGACTTATAGTGAGAAACCAGGGCATAATTTTCAAATCAATGCCAATTTCGACAAGATCAAACCTGAGAACTATGATGGGTTGGTAATTCCGGGTGGCCGCGCGCCGGAATACTTGCGGTTGAATGAGAAAGTCATCAAAATTGTGAAACATTTTGCCGAAAATAATAAACCGATTGCCGCCATTTGCCATGGACCGCAGATCTTGGCCGCAGCGAAAGTGTTATCTGGCAAAAAGGTTCTCCCCTACCCTGCTGTTGGGCCTGATTGTGTGAATGCTGGTGCAACTTTGGGACAGGTCAACGAGACCTTTTCCAATGCCGTCGTTGATGGGAATTTGGTCACTGCCCCAGCCTGGCCTGCACATCCCGAATGGATCGCAGCGTTCCTGAAATTGCTCGGCACCAAAATCGAGCCGTAATGATCATGCAAGTTCCCTCGACAGATCCGTCATGAAGTAAGTCGAAAATCCAGCTTTGCAAGAGATCCGATTTTAGGAGCGAGGACTGGAGAGCATAGCCAGAGGCGCGAATTTAACGGATTACCATCGAAAGCCTATTGCTATCTCTCCAGTTAAGCTTCTCATCAGAACGCTTGCCATTTCAGGCAAGATTATTGAGTCCAATTTTGTTCAGCGAAAGTGACACAGAAACAGGTTCAGATTATGAATTATCGCACTCTCACGAAAAATCTCATTAACAACATTGTCAGTATTTTCCGTTATAATTTGAAGATCATTTTTGCCAATAAATTTCTCTATTTTTTGCTGGCCGCCATCGGGATCTTCGTATTGGTGACGGCGATCAACCTGTTGAACGCCGAGGCCAATCCTACGGAAGGCACCATCTATTACCTGTTACTGGTGCCTGGCATTTTGATCATTTTTTATCCCACCACCTTCGGCATTCAGAACGATGTCGATACCCGGATGATCGAGATTCTATTTGGCATCCCAAATTATCGTTACAAAGTCTGGCTGGTGCGGATGGTTCTGATCTACATTGTCGTTTTCGTAATCCTCATTTTGCTCAGCGGGATCAGTTCATTGGCACTGGTCAACGTTCCAATTTTCAAGATGGTCTTTCAACTCATGTTTCCCATTTTTTTCATCGGTTGCTTGGCATTCATGATCTCCACTATAATCCGCAATGGCAATGGTACCGCTGTGGTGATTATCATTATCGGAATGACCTTTTGGATTTTGAGCGGGCAACTGGCAGCCAGCCGCTGGAACCTGTTCTTGAATCCGTTTTCGATGCCCTCCAACGTCAACCAGGCGGTTTGGATGGAGACAACGTTCAACAACAGAATTTACCTGCTCATTGGCATTGTCATCAGTTTGTTGCTTGGCCTGTTGAATCTCCAAAAGCGCGAGAAATTTGTTTAATGAGCAATGACCTGGGAATGAAGTGAAAGAAAATTGTCAACCTGGCCTTCTGCCCTTGTAAAACGATGAGCCGCGATCAAGTTCAGAACGGCACAGGAATTTGTTCTAAGCCAGATTTCCAAGCACCTAGTTTCAATTTGACCGCATCTCAATTCAAATGCTACCACAAAAAATATCTAAAAAAAGGCGGCAGGTAGCATGTTTTAATTCAGGCGAGATTGAGCAATTAATGAAACGGTTTTTGTGATCTATTCCAATTTCTACTTATGAAAAAGAAAATGCTGATAAATTTTTTGGATTAACTTCCCCCTGAACATAGCAAGCAGAGAGCGCTATCGCAATATCAAACTTGGAGGACAAATGAAGCACATTATTCTGTTATTCCTATCCACCGCTATGATAATTTTTTCTTGCGTGAGGACGGATAAAAATCCGTTCTTCGTGGAATGGAAAACTCCTTTCCAGACACCACCGTTTGAAAAAATCAAAGAACATCATTATATGCCCGCTTTTGAGGAGGGCATTAAGCTGCATCGACAAGAGATTACCAAGATTGCAGAGAATGCTGAACCGCCGACATTTGACAACACTGTGGTCGCTTTGGATAACAGCGGCGAGTTGCTAACCCGAGTCAGCAATGTGTTTTTTAATATGACTTCAGCTCATACGAATGACAGTCTGCAAAGCATTGCCAAGCGCGTTGCGCCGATGTTGGCTAAACATCAGGACGATATTTTGTTGAACGAAAAGCTGTTCCAGCGTATCAAAAAGATTTATCAGCAGCGGGATCAGCTTGGATTGAATCCCGAACAAAATCGGTTGCTTGAGAAATATTACAAGGAATTTGTCCGAGGTGGAGCCGATTTGGCAGACTCAGCCAAAGCGGAGTTGCGCAAGATCAACGAAGAACTCTCCGTTTTGTCCCTGCAATTTGGGGATAATGTTCTGAAAGAAGTGAACAATTTTGAAATGGTTATTGAAAATGAGGCTGACTTGATTGGTTTGCCTGAGAATGTCCGTGTCGCAGCAGCCGAGGCCGCGAAAGAACGGGGCAAAGAGGGCAAATGGGTATTCACCTTGCACAAGCCCAGCCTGATCCCATTTTTGCAATATTCTGAACGGCGTGATCTCAGAGAGAAGATGTTCAAGGCGTATATCATGCAATGCGATAACAACAATGAGTGGGACAATAAAAAGATATTATCGAGGATCGCTGCATTGCGAGTGAGACGTGCCAAGCTGCTGGGGTATCCAACCCACGCCGATTTTGTGTTAGAAGAAAATATGGCCAAAACACCCCAGGCGGTTTATGAACTATTAAACCAACTCTGGAAACCTGCCCTTAAGGTGGCGAAGAAAGAGGCTAATGAACTTCAGAGTTTAATTTTTAAAGAGGGGAATAATTTTAAACTGGAGCCTTGGGACTGGTGGTTCTATGCTGAGAAGCTCCGCAAAGCGAAATATGATTTAGATGAAGAAATGCTTCGCCCTTATTTTAAGCTGGAGAATGTGATCAATGGAGTTTTTATGGTGGCTAATAAGCTCTATGGGATCACGTTCAATGAGCGGCATGATATCCCCAAATATCATCCCGATGTAAAGACTTTTGAAGTCAAAGAAGCTGATGGCAGCCATATCGCTGTCCTCTATACCGATTATTTTCCACGCTCCAGCAAACGGGGCGGTGCTTGGATGAATGAATATCGACAGCAATACAAGCGCGACGGCAGAATGATCACACCGATCATCTGTAATGTGGGTAATTTCTCGAAACCAACCAGTGATAAGCCCTCGCTCTTGAGTCTCGAGGAGGTTTTGACTCTATTCCATGAATTCGGCCACGCACTGCATGGGTTGCTGTCCAATTGCACCTATCAAAAATTGGCGGGCACTAACGTCGCCAGAGATTTTGTCGAACTACCATCCCAGATCATGGAGAACTGGGCCACGGAGCCAGAGGTCCTTAAGATGTACGCACGACATTATCAAACTGGCGAGCCAATGCCCGACGAGCTGATTGAGAAAATTAAAAATTCAAGCAAATTCAATCAGGGATTCGCCACCGTGGAATATCTTGCAGCCGCTTTTTTGGATATGGATTGGCATACATTGACTGAAACAACGGAGCAAGATCCAGTCGCTTTTGAGAATCAATCGATGAATAAGATCGGTATGATCCCTGAAATTGTCGTTCGCTACCGCAGCCCCTATTTCCGACATATTTTTGCAGGCGGCTATTCGGCTGGGTATTACAGCTATATTTGGGCTGAGGTGCTGGACGCGGATGCGTTTCAGGCTTTCAAAGAGACCAGCTTGTTCGATCAAAAGACCGCCAAAGCATTTCGAGATCACATTTTGTCGAAGGGTGATACGGAGGACCCGATGCTGCTTTACAAACGTTTCCGCGGCGCCGAGCCGAAGATCGATGCTTTGCTCGAAAAGCGGGGCTTGAAATAACAGGCGAAACAATTCACCAGAATTTCATAAAGGTTGGATATCACTGTTTCATTCACCTCATATCAGACGCAAGGAACGATAATGAAAAACTTCATGGTCTTCTTATTCATAATCATCCTCTGCTATTGTGCAACAACTGGCACACAAGAGGAATCGATTTACGGTCAAACCCGGATTATCCAGGCCGAATATGAGAAAGTTTTTCAGGCAACATTGGACTATCTCCCAGAACGCGGATACAACATTAAAAAAGCGAATCGCGAAACTGGGGTGATCGAGACTTCCTATCAGGCTGGAGCAGGTGTCGCTACTGGGTTCACTGGCGATAAAAGGGCCCAAATAAAATGCAAGTTGATCAAGATCGACGACCATCAGACGAAACTAACCTTAGAGCTCTTCTCTGAGATTCGAGATCCACAGAGCGGCTGGCAATATGTGGCGCCTGAATATCAAATGGCCCGAGTCATTTACGATCGCTTCTTTGAAGCCATCACAGCTCGGGCTCAGGGTCGGAAGATCGAGTAGCGCGGCTCCATATCGTTCACCCCAAAAAAATTTTTCTTGAAATCCATCACAAAAAGCATTATATTTAAATGGAACAAAATGGACTCCATCGAGTCAAATAATTAGGTTGTATGGGGACGAATATTGGCTTCGACGGGGGTCGAGGGGTTACAGATAGCATACCGAGGTTCCTGGTTCCTCGTTAATCCACTGGGAAATAAATGTAAACGCAGACAATTATGCGTATGCAATGGCTGCCTAATTGTAGGTAGCCCGCGCTGATTGAGCTCGGCCCGTCAGGCTCAGTCAGAGGCGTCGATGATGATGGGATAGCTGCTGATCTTGTCGGAGGGTCAGTGGCGAAACTGAATCCGGCTGGCTTCCCAGGCGCTTTGTCTGCTGTGCGTCGGGAAGTTCACATAAACAACAGACTAAGTATGTAGAAGTCTGTAAAACCGGGCTCTCGGACGCGGGTTCGACTCCCGCCGTCTCCACAAATTTGATCACCAAGATTCGAATTCGCCAATTTTTCAGAATAGAGAAAAAAGCCTCCATAAATTTTTGTGGAGGCTTTTTCATTATCGATCTTTGATAAAAGATCGAAACTCATGTCTTTGACCTAATCTTTTAAAATGATCGCAAATGGCGCAAGACAAATTCTCCCCCCTTGAAAACATGATATGACATTAAAACTTCGTCTTCAAGCTTTCGCATGTCTCAGTCAATAATGCCAAATTCGATCCCATTTTGTTCACTATTTTTTGACTATGGAGCTGGCGACGATATTGGCAACTTTGCTCCGCAATGATATGATCGATCCCTTGTCATTGGGATGGACTCGATTGGTCAGAAAAATAATGAAGGTCTCGGTCTCTGGATCGATCCAGATGGAAGTCCCAGTATAGCCGGTATGCCCGTAAGAGCGACCTCCAAAGAGATCCCCGCCATTGGTCGAATAATCAGAATTCAGATCCCACCCTAATCCTCGCCCCGCAAATTGGGCCTTGTCATAAACCTCAGTCATTCGTTCCACGGATAAGGGGCTAAGAATTCTCACACCTTTAAATTCGCCTTTATTCAACATCATCTGAGCAAAAATGGCCAGATCATCCGCGGTTGAAAACAATCCCGCATTGCCAGAGATACCGCCCTGAACTCGCGCCAAGGGATCGTGTACAATGCCGATCAAGGGACGGCCGTCGATCACTTCAGTAGGAACACAAAGTTCCCGATATCGTTCAGATGGACAATAGAAAGTATGGTTCATGCTCAGCGGCTTGAAGATATTTTGCTCCGAAAATTCAGCAATGGTTTGGCCAGTCACATGATGAATAATATATGCCAATGTGATAAATCCAAGACAGCTATAATGAAATGCCGTCCCTGGTGGCGCAATCTTTTTCAATTGGGCGATGTGTCTAACCAATGAATCCATTGGACAGGGTGTTCCATATCTCATTTCTATCTCTTTCGCATTGGTATAAGGGGGCAATCCTGAAGTGTGGGTGAGCAAGTGCCAGATGCGAGCGTCTTCGCTGGGCAAACCGGCATCGTCAAAATAAGGCACAAAATCAGGAACAAAATCTTTGACCTTATCCCACAAACGGATCCGACCCTGTTCAACCAATATCATGATGGAAGTAGCCGTGGCAACCGGCTTGGTGATCGAGGCTAAATCGAAGATCATATCGATGGTCATCGAGCGTTCTTCTGGTACCCATTGCGAGCGACCGAAAGCGGCTCTCATCACGATTTTTCCCTTTCGGCTAACCAAAAGCACAGCCCCTGGGAATTCTTTATTGTCTATGGCGGACTGAATCGCAGCAGCCACACGATGTAGCTGCTTGGAATTCATTCCCACTTCTTCAGGTTTTGCAATTGGCAGCGGCTGCGCCAATACTTGAACCGCTAACACCACAAGCAACATAATGGCCCAGATCAATATCCAACCCGCTTTATTCATCTTGTTCCTTTCTCGTTTTGGTCATTTTTTAAACAGACGCAACCATCCAAAATTTTGAAACCGTGCCATAAAATTATCAAACGCCGCTTTAAATGTCAAGATAATTTTCCAAAAACGGCTTGCTTATTAGGATTTTTTTTGTTATTTTGAACTCGCTATTAGAATCGAAAGCCGGTCAAGGGCAAATCTTTTGGTCAATCGGCGCTTGCCGATAAAATAGAACCAGGCGATAAATGAATTTGGGTGGATTGACATAATTTCTGAGAGCTTGAAATCCTGGATGATGAAAAAGCGCGCAATTATGGAATGCCCAATTCCAAAGCATGATCTAATCCCTTTTCCTGGATTCGTTCGCTCCATGACTCCACCATTCAATACTTTCGATATTTCGATAATTCGCTCTCAATGCAACTGATTGGACGATGATCTTAGCATTAATTGCAATGTTCTTTGCCGCCGCATATTGCAGTTTTCTGCTGGCGCTACGAGTTGGTCTGACCAACTTGGAGGTCAATCGGGAGTCAAACATGGCAACCATCTCCATCATCGTTGCGATGAAAAACGAGGGAACGAACGTTCGCTCCTGCTTGGAGGCACTGATTCGGCAAAATTATGCAAAGGACAAAATGGAAATCGTAGTCGTGGACGATGGCTCGACCGATGAAACCCCGCAACTTTTAGAAGCATATCGCTCGCAGTGCCCGGGTCTAAAAGTCATTCGTCACCAGAGTTCTGTTGAGACTTTCGGCGGCAAAAAATCAGCGCTGAGCACGGGAATTAAAGCGAGTGAGGGCGAAATTCTTTTATTTACCGATGCAGACTGCGTCCCTCCGGCTGATTGGGCAGCGAAGACGGCCGCTCATTTTGCACCTGGAGTAGGATTGGTAGTGGGTTTCTCGCCCCTCTATGATCCAAAGGATACGCTCATTGGGAAATTGCTGCTGATCGATAGCCTGGTAAACGGCATCGTTGCGGCTGGAAGTATCGGATTGGGTACCGCTGCGACCTGCACTGGTCGTAATCTTGCATATCGCCGCCAGGTATACGATCAAGTGAACGGATTTAACGATATCATGACCAGCATTTCTGGTGATGACGATCTGTTTCTTCATCTGGTCCTCCAGAAGACCAACTGGCAGATTCGATTTGCCAGAGAAAAATCGACGATCGTCCCTAGTTATCAATCAAAAAATATAGTGGGGTTGTTCCATCAAAAGAAGCGCCATCTTTCAGCCGGGAAATATTATCCATTGAAATTAAAATTGGCCTATTTTGTGTTCCATCTATCCAATTTGTCGCTATTTTTGTTTTTTCTTATCGCCACCCTAACCAGCGAGCAAATTTTCTTTGCAACTTTTTTGCTTGGGATAAAATTTTTAGGGGATGGACTCTTGATCTACTCTGGAGGAAAAGCCTTCGGAATACGTCCAAAATTTGAATCGTTTTTATTATGGGAATTGTTTTTCATGCTTTATCATGTGATCATTGCTCCCTTTGCCTGGTTTGGAAGGGTTCGATGGAAATAGCGCTATTCCAATTAAGCAGCAAACAGTCATCAGTAATTAAAGAATCTTCATGATTTCTACCGAAGTATTCTAATGGCGTATGCATTGAATGATTAATATTGAATAGATAATGCTCATGACCGCACAGGAATTCGACATTTTGAATAGCCCGTTGGCCGGAACGAATTTAATTGAAGCAAGTGCTGGAACCGGGAAAACATATACTATCACAGGATTGTTCCTCAGGCTGGTCATCGAAAGAGCATTGAAGGTAAATGAGATTTTGGTGGTGACTTTTACCGAGGCGGCTACCGCGGAATTGCGAGATCGGATTCGGAAATTCCTCCGCAAGGCAGTGAGGGCTTTTGCTGAGCAGGGGAGTGATGAACAATTTTTTGACCAGTTAGTCCAAAAATATGGCTCGAACCGCTCTTGTATGCTAGCACTGCGCAATGCAATCCGCGATTTTGACCAGGCAGCGATCTTCACCATTCACGGCTTCTGCAATCGGATGCTGAATGAAAATGCGTTCGAGAGCAGGGTATTGTTCGACACAGAGCTGATTTCCCAGACGGATCATTTGAACCAGGAAATCGTCAACGATTTCTGGCGAAAATTTGTTTACTTAGAGTCCCCCCTATTTGTGAATTTTGCATTAGCCAATGATTCCAATCCCTCGAGCCTTTTGCAACTCGTCAATCGGCGCATCATGAGCCCGGATTTCAGAATCATCCCCGATGACGAAACTGACAACCAAACGCTCGATCGGAGTTCCATTACACAATTGGAATTTAATTTTCAGCAAGCTTGGCAGGCGGTTCGCAATAGCTGGGATTCGGCACGATCTGAAATTGAAAACCTTTTGCAAAATCATCCGAATTTGAATCGCCAGCAATATCCTCTGAACAAAATCCCAGTCTGGCTCACCATGATGGACCAGACATTGACTTCGGAAGAAGATAATTTGACACTATTCCCACAACTCAAAAAGTTCACTGCCAGTTCGATTGCCGCTGGCACAAAAAAGAATTGTCAAGCACCACAACACCCATTTTTCGACCTCTGTGAGACGCTATTTCGATCCAAAGACCAGTTGGAAACGATTTATAAAAAACGACTGATCAGTCTGAAAATTAAATTGTTCTCTTTTTGGCAAACGGAGTTGGCGCGCAGGAAGACAGAAAAGAACCTCCAATCGTTCGACGATTTGTTATTGAAGCTTTACGAGGCGCTGAAATCTCCCAGCGGCAATGATCTGGCAGCGGTGATTCGCAATAAGTTCAAAGCTGCGCTTATCGATGAATTTCAAGATACTGATCCAATACAGTACGCTATTTTCAAAGCTATCTTTCATCACCCAGACAGTATTTTATTTTTGATTGGCGATCCCAAGCAAGCGATTTATGGTTTTCGCGGCGCGGATATTTTTGCCTATATGGATGCAGCTCGCCAAGTTACCAATCGCTATACACTCAGTTGCAATTGGCGCTCCGAACCAGGTTTGATTACCGCTGTCAACACGATATTCGGAAATTGCCAATTGCCATTTGTTTTTGAGGAGATTTCCTTTTATCCAGCAAGGGCAGCGGATCGCCCAGATCGACAATGGCTCACGATCAAGGCACACCAGGAGCCTCCGCTCCAATTGTGGGTTATGGAGTCGAACCAATTTGTTGAAGGTGATGAACCGATCCCAAAAACGGACGCACGGCAAATCATTTATCGCGCCGTGGCAGCCGAGATCTGCCGGTTGCTTACCTTAAGCGATCAGCAAGGTGTCTGGATTGGAGATCAACCGCTGAGGGAGATGGATATTGCGGTATTGGTGCGACGCAATAGCGAGGCCATAGCGCTACAACGCGCGCTTGCGAGCCTGAATATCCCCAGTGTCCTGTTTAGCACAGAGAATTTATTTGATTCTCATGAGGCATTAGAGCTACAACGACTGCTCGAAAGCATAGCGCAACCGAATGATGACTTTAAACTGAGAGTCGCATTGGCAACAGATTTGATGGGATATTCGGGTGAAGCCATCGAAGCAGCGATGCGGGATGATGACCTTTGGGAGTCTTGGTTGGTCCAATTTCGCAATTACCATGAGCTATGGCGGCGACATGGCTTTTTTCAGATGTTTCGACAGTTGTTGATCGAACAACAGGTGCTCCCTCGCCTTATGTCCTTTCCCAATGGCGAGCGACGGTGTACCAATGTCCTTCATTTGGCCGAGGTGCTCAATCGAGTGGCAACCGAGCGCAATCTTGGTATGGCAATGCTGCTGAAATGGCTAGCTGAACAGCGCGACCCGACCGTACCGCGATTAGAGCAACACCAACTTCGATTAGAGACGGATGAAAACGCGGTGAAATTGGTGACGATTCACAAAAGCAAGGGATTGGAATATCCGATTGTATTCTGCCCATTCAGTTGGGACGGTTCAAGAATCAGAGATTCGAAAGATTTTTTGCTGTTCCACGACGAGGCGAATCACCGGATCCTTACATTGGATTTGGGAGCTGAATCGCGCGATTTAAATCTGCGTCAAGCTGAAAAAGAGCAGTTGGCCGAAAATCTCCGGCTGCTATATGTGGCATTGACTCGCGCCAAGCATCGGTGCTACTTGATCTGGGGACGATTGAACGAAGCCGAAAGCTCCGCACCTGCCTATTTGTTACATCAAGCGAAGGGCCCCAATTTCGATGCGATTTTCGATGCTACCTGCGCCCGATTCCAATCACTGACAGATGAACAGCTCTTTCAAGACCTCCAGGCGATTGCGTTTCGATCGGACCAAACCATTCAGCTCGTTGAAATGGCAGAACCTCAAATTACAAAATATCAGCCGCAACGATTTCAATTGCAACACCTCGCTTTTCAGCCTTTTCAGGGCAGGATCGATTCGAGCTGGCACATTTCCAGCTATTCGTCATTGGTGTCTCGAATTTCCTATGCAGCAGAGCTTCCAGATTATGATCCCATCGAGCCGCTTCAGCTTGGAGCAACGATCGGCGCTGTCCCAACAGGCTCCCAAGCCGCTGTTGATATTCGGTCATTTCCCCGAGGCAACAAGGCTGGAATTTTCTTCCACAAAATTTTTGAGCTCATCGATTTTCAGGATCAAAATTTAGAAATTGCAGCCGAGATCGTATCAGATAATCTGCAGGAATTCGGATTTGAGCCCCAGTGGCACCCGGTCATTTTGGGATTGATCGAAAAGGTCCTGAAATTGCCACTCGATCCCAAGCAGCCTGATTTCAATCTATCGAAAATCAGTCTCTCCCAGCGATTAAACGAATTGGAATTCTATTTTCCCGTTAAAAAAATTGAGAACCAAAAATTAAAGCAGATATTCGAACATTTTGCTGGAGCAAATATCTCCAACACCTGGCCTGAACAGGTCGGACGACTCAATTTCGCTCCATTCCAAGGATTCATGAAAGGCTTCATGGACTTGGTCTTTCAATACGATCAGCGCTTCTATCTGGTCGATTGGAAATCCAATTTCCTCGGCGATCAAATTGAACATTATCATCAACAACGATTGCTACCAGTGATGGAGCAAGAATTTTATCTCCTGCAATATCTGATCTACACCGTAGCCTTGGATCAATATCTTCGACAGCGCTGGCCAGGTTATCAATATGAGCGCCATTTTGGTGGGGTATTTTATATCTTTCTGCGCGGCGTCGAACCTGCTTTGGGACCAGAATATGGCCTTTTCAGGGATCGACCCAATAGCGAATTAGTACGCCAGTTGAGCGATTTATTGATCGGCTAATTTTGATAATTGGATAATTGATTCATCGGCCGACCTGATATCTGGATGATTTGAAAAAGATCATTGATTTGGGCATTAGGCATATTTTGGGAATGATAAAATCATTTTCTCCTCACTGGGGAGGACTTAAGGGATTAGTCGAGACATCGCACCCATTAATATCGTCCAGGATAACGATCTTAATTTTTGAATTTGAGTTTTAGACTATCATGAAATAACATGGAACGGACTGTCGAAAAACTTATCCAGCAGAGTGATCAGTTCAGCAATCTGGATATTCATTTTTCTAATTTCTTAACCAAATTGGATGATCATTGGACTGCTGAGCTTTATTTGGCAGCAGCGCTGGTCTCGCGCTCGAGGAGCCAAGGCCATATCTGCCTTGACTTAAAAAAAATTGCTGGGACGAATCTGTTTGCAAGTGAGAATGGCGAGTCTTTTTCCTGCCCTGAAATTATCGACTGGATAGATAAGTTGGCGCGAAGCAGCGTCGTTGGCAAGCCTAGCGAATTCAAACCCTTGATTCTGGATGCAGCGGGCCGGCTCTATCTCTATCGGTATTGGGACTATCAACAAAATTTAGCCAATGCGATCTTCCAGCGAATGAGATCGCCAGTATTAACGGTCGATTTTGAATTCCTCAGGACAAAGCTGGATCAATATTTTCCGACGGCAAGTCATGGCGAGATCGATTGGCAAAAAATTGCTGGTCTGGCCGCTTGTCAAAATCGATTTTGTGTGATTTCTGGTGGACCAGGCACTGGCAAGACCACCACGATTGTTCGCATTTTGGCACTGTTGCTGGAGAGCGGCTTGCTGAGGATCGCGTTGGCTGCCCCAACGGGCAAAGCAGCCGCCCGATTGCAGGAAGCCATCAAACAAAACAAAAGCCAATTAACGTGCGCTGAGCCGGTCCGCAATGCAATCCCAGACCAGGCATCCACCATCCATCGACTATTAGGTACAATCCCCAATTCCCCCTATTTTCGATACAACGCCCAAAATCCGTTGCCACTGGATGTCATGATCGTGGACGAGGCCTCCATGGTCGATCTCGCACTTATGTCTAAATTGGTACAGGCGCTGCCGAGCGATTGCCGCTTGATCCTGGTGGGCGACAAAGATCAATTGGCATCTGTGGAAGCTGGCGCGGTGTTGGGCGATATTTGTGACACGGGAAAAGAGCATCCCTACTCTGCTCAATTTTGCGCGCAGGTGAGGACGATCCTCGGCTTCGATTTGGCTCAATTGCACTCAGAAGCCGCCCCAGGTCTTCAGGACGCGATCATCCAATTGAAAAAGAATTTTCGTTTCGCCAGCGACAGCGCGATCGGTGCCGCCAGTCGACTGGTCAATGCGGGCGATGGCGCGTCCTCCTTAACTGTTTTGCAGGATCCTAAATTTCCTGATGCGCAATGGATGCCTCTGCCCGCAGCGACTGCGCTGCCTCTTCGACTCAAACCATTGATCATTTCAGGGTATGCTCCATATTTGCAGTCCACCAGCCCTATCGAGATGTTGCGGAACTTCGATCGGTTTCGTATCCTTTGTGCATTGCGCGATGGCCCATATGGCGTGGCTGCAATGAACGAGATTGTGGAACTGCTGTTGAGACAGGAAAAATTAATCCCTCCAGATCAGCCATGGTACCATGGTCGGCCCATCATGATCACAAGCAATGACTATCAGCTCAATTTGTTCAACGGGGACATCGGCGTTGCGTTGCGCGATCCTGATTCGAATGATGAAATTCGCGTATTTTTTATCGGCCCAGATCAATCCATCCGAAAATTCCATCCGCTACGGTTGCCTGGTCATGAGACCGTGTTCGCCATGACAATTCACAAGAGCCAGGGCTCAGAGTTCGATCATGTGTTATTAATATTGCCCGATCGGGATTTGCCGCTTTTGACCCGAGAATTGATCTATACTGGTCTTACTCGAGCCAGAGCCAGCGTTCAAGTCTGGGGTGTTGAATCGATTTTTAGAAATGCTGTTTCGCGTCGCATCGAAAGAACGTCTGGTTTACGAGACATGTTATGGGAGTCAATACACTCAGCATAAAAAAATGAAAAAGGATTCAACGACATGAAAAAATTGCTTTCCCTTTATAGTGCGGTTCCATTAATCCTTGTGCTCGTCTTAGTCTCTTGCGCAAAAAAAATCTTTCAAACCGCTTATCCCACCTTGAGCGATGGTCGCTACGATTCAGAATTCCCATATAAGAGTTGTTCTAAAGAGCTACAAGAGATCAGCGAATCAGTAAACCGCGTCTTCTGCAATAGTTTGTATAAATCTTATTCCTTTTCGCTTGAGCAAAAAATCATCCCAACATCGATTACCGATCGTCTGTTGGCAACTGCGAGCGCTGTCACAGATATCAAAACTACGGTCTCTGGCACTGCCACAGTCATTTATGCTCAAGATAACCGTTTGGCGTTGCTCACCTGCGCTCACGTCGTGCTCAAGCCAGATACGCTCATCAGCTATTTTGCCCCAGATGCAAATTCTCCTGAAAAATTCATCCAGACCGTCGCGATCAAACAGCAGAACCAGATTTTGGTCGCGAAAATGCCAGAGGACGGCCTATTCGAGGTGCTATTGGCTGATGAGCAAGCTGACATTGCCATTTTAGGCAAAAAGCTCAAATTCCCTGTTGCTGCGGGCATCTCAGTGCTCAACTATCCCTTTGGCAATGCACGGGAACTGGAATGGGGATCGTTTGTATATGTGATTGGATATCCCATGGGCTATAAGTTGATCAGCAAAGGGATTGTCAGCCAGCCGGATCGTGATAAGAAAGGCGGCTTTTTAACCGATGTGCTCTTTAATCCCGGCTTGAGTGGCGGCATTTTGCTTGCGGTCCGAGATGGCGTCCCCAATTTCGAAGTGGTGGGAATCACTACCTCTGCTGCGGCTGAGCTCGAGACAGTGCTGGTGCCCGAAAGGGGCAAAAACTACGACGAGACCGTCCCCTATCAGGGCAAAATCTATGTGACTTCTAAAAAAACGATCAGTTACGGGATTACCAAGGCGATCTCTGCCGAGTCGATTTTAGAGTTGATCCGTGAAAACCGCGAGTATCTCTTGAAGAGCGGATATGATTTTGAAATTTTGATTGAACCGCGTCCCATCCGAATGTGATGCTTGACAGGTCCAAACTATGTCGCAGGCAAATTTGATCAAAATCCTATTCCTCGCTGACACACACCTTGGTTTCGACCTGGCTCTGCGCCCTAGAATTCAGCGGCGCCGAAGAGGCGATGATTTCTTTAAAAATTACTATCTCGCGCTTCAGCCAGCCTTGAATAAAGAAGTGGATGTGGTCATCCATGGCGGAGATTTGTTCTTTCGCTGTCAGGTTCATCCCCAAATTGTTCAGCAGGCATTTGCGCCGCTCCTCCAAATCGCCGATCTCGGTATCCCAATTTACCTGGTCCCAGGCAATCATGAACGCTCCAATATCCCACGATCGCTGTTCGAGACGCATACTTTCATTCACATTTTTGATAAACCCAGAACCTATTCTCTCTCAAAAAATGGCCTCACCTTGGCAATCGCTGGATTTCCATATTATAAAAATGGCATCAGGACGGATATTAAAAATGTCTTAGCTCAAACTGGATATCAAAAAGAGCAAGCCGATGTTCGATTGCTTTGTATGCATCAAGTTGTAGAAGCGGCACAAGTGGGAATTCAAAATTATACCTTCCGATCGGGAGAGGATGTCATTCAGGGGAAAGATTTCCCTCCATCTTTTCTGGCAGTGCTATCGGGGCATATCCATCGCCACCAAGTGCTGACCAAAGACCTGATAGGAAGTCCTCTGGGAGTACCAGTACTCTATCCTGGATCCATCGAACGAACCTCTTTTGTGGAACGGAATGAGCCGAAGGGCTACTTAATGATCGAAATCCGTTGGCTTGAAAGCACCCGTTCACCTCAGATCAGTTGGAAGTTTCATGAATTACCAGCGCGACCAATGATTGTCATCGAATTAAATGATGATGAGGCTATGATATCCCATGGTCTGATATCGGCTATTGAGAAAAAAATATCAAGTCTTGATCCACAAAGTATTGTCCAATTAAGATTGCATGGTGGCGATCGCGCAATGAACAAATTTCCAGTCAAGATATCCTGGCTCAGAGCCATTGCCCCAGACACGATGAATATCGAGATCGCTCCACTTTGAGATGGAGTCCATCCGCCAAATGACCATAAGGGTCAACCTAAGAGTATTATGTCATTCTGAGCGATCCGGCAACAGGCGGAGAGCGAAGAATCTCCTGATTTAGCGAAAGAGTGTACATTTATTGAAAGGATTCTTCGTCGCTTCGCTCCTCAGAATGACAGCATCTCCCCAGGTATTTGCTTAGGTTAACGCCATAGGCTAACTGGCGGATAGAGGTCATATTTTTTAAGAAGGTATCAAAATGACGAGCAGAGAAATTGTCACCCGCACTATCCGCTTTCAGGGAGCGCCGCGACTGCCTTATGATTTTCCAGAAAAATATGGTTCTGATTTTTATTGGATCAACATGTCCCCTTCCCCGGACGACCGCCCTCGCACTGGCACGGACGAGTGGGGTGCGGTCTGGGAGAATATCGGCAATATGGTGCTTGGCGAGGTTAAGGATTTCCCTTTGAAAGATTGGAGTCAGTTCGATCAGCTAACTATTCCCGATATTCATGATCCTGGTCGCTGGCAGCATTTGGGGAATCTGTCTCAGCAAGCTGGGGACAAATTTATTCTGGCCCAGGGGATTTCCATTTATGAGCGAGTTCATTTCATTCGCGGACTGGAAAATACCTGGCTGGATATTTACGATCATCCTAAGGAGTTGGGCCGACTGATTGATCTTTTGGTAGAGATGAATCTCCATGCCATCGAAAGGTATGCTGAATTGGGGGCGCATGGCTATATTTTCGCCGATGACTGGGGATTGCAGAATCGGCTCATGATTGCCCCTGCTAAATGGCGCGAGATCTGGAAGCCGCGCTACGCCCGCATTTTCAAAGCCGTTCATGAAGCGGGAATGTTCACGTTCCTTCATAGCTGCGGTTACATTGTCGATATATTGGATGATCTCATCGAGATCGGCCTCGAGGTGATCCACATGGACCAGCAGGAGAATATGGGATTGGAATTACTGGGCAAGCGATTTGGCGGCCGCATCACTTTTTTCTCGCCAGTTGACATTCAGCAGACGATGGTGCATGGTTCTTTGGAAGATATTCGCACATATTGTCGTCAGATGGTTCGTTTATTGGGACGCCCCAATGGCGGCTTTATTCCGCGCTGGTATTCTGATCCGATTGGCGCTGGTCATCGACAGGAAGCGATTGATGCCATGTGCGAGGAATTCCTTCGCATTAAACTGCAGGACAGGATGGCATCCTGTCCCTAGAAATTTTGCTTGCAAATATTATCAACATTTATTACCTTTTATTGACTTTAAATGCACCAAAACAAAAAATCAAATAGGTTGTTTACCATAGAAGCTTTAACCGCCGAGACAAATGAGCAGCTACGCCAGCCACTGCGCATGACCGAAGAAGAATTTCTCGAATTTTGCGATGAAGACACGAAAGCCGAGCATATAGACGGAGAGGTCATTGTGCTTTCACCAGGTTCTAATAAGCATAGTAGGATTGCGACGTTTCTGACAAGGATTCTACAATTCTACATTGATCGGCATCATCTTGGCACACTTTGGGGTGAAAACTTTCAAGTTCGACCGCGACAAGGATTGCGTAGGGTGTCTGATCTGATCTTTATTTCAAAAGACAATCGGGTAACTGTAACCAATACCGAGGGTCGATAGCGCTCTTGATTTAGTCGTGGAGATCGTCTCCCCAGATTGCGTGGAGCGTGATTGGCGAGAGAAATATTTAGAATATGAAAAAACAGGCATCAAGGAAAATTGGGTGATTGATCCAATCTATGAAAAAATGAATATTTATTGCTTGAACGAGCAGGGCCTATACGAAGCCCAAAAAGCTGAAAATAAAATTTTAAAATCAAAGGTACTGCCCGGCTTCTGGATTAAACCCGAATGGTTCTGGCAGGAGCCATTACCGAATCTAATTTCAGTTGCTAGGAAATTGAATATCAAAATTGGATAGCAGCATGAGATATCAAGATATTCAGCAAAAAATCCGACCTATTTTTGAATCGGACCCCGAGATTGCCGCCGTTTATTTATTCGGCTCAACCGCTACTGGGAAAAATCATCTTAAAAGTGATATCGATTTGGCGATTTTGTTTCAACGGCCGTTGTCAACTATCGAATCCCATCGAAGATTAGAACAACATTTTGTTAAGCTCACCAAAGCATTGGGTGCTGAACCAGATCTGGTTGATCTGGAAAAAATTGATCTCATTCTGCTGTTCGAAATTTTAAAAGAGGGTATTATTTTGATCGAAAATGACCGCGAGCGAAACCGCAACTTCATGGGCAGAAAGTTGGTCGAATGCATCGATTTTCAAACCATCATGAAAAGATGTGCCAGAGGAATGTACCGAAACGCATTGGAGAGGGTTAGTGGTTAAAACCGATGTATTATATCGCAAAATAAGCCAGGTGAAGCACCACTTAGAACGGTTGAAGGCCAAACAGAAACTTTCCAGAGAGAGTTTTTTAACCGATCTGGATGCTCAGGATTCCGTTCTGTTGAACCTACAACATGCTATTCAAGGCATCATCGACATTGGAGCACATATTATATCAGATGAAGCCTGGGGCGTTCCTGGATCTCTTTCAGATATTTTTTATAAGCTTGAGGATCACGGATTGATCTCCCCTTCTCTCGTCGAAAAATTAATCCCCATGATCGGGTTTCGCAATTTGATTGTGCATCAATACGGAGATATAAATTTCAGCATCGTTTACGAGATCTACCAGAAGCGTTTGGAGGATATCGAAAATTTTCTTGATGTCATCCAGAGCCATTTTCAACCATAGCCAGACTTAGTTTGCTCCTTTTTACATTAACATTAGATTTCGGCAAATAATAATAATTAATTCATTGCTAGGGGCGAAGTAACGAAGCAATCCATTATTAATTTCTGAATCAGGGGATTCCTCTCCGACTGCTGGCGGATCGGAATGGCGAGTTCCTCTATTTTGCAGAAGGTCATATCGACATTAATCGCATTTTGAATTTGTATTAATTTCAAATTGAAATTCATTCAAAAATCGCTTGACTTTCTGGAAAAAAATTGTAATATTTATTCCTCTTAATGAACCAATTTTAACCGAATCTTTCTATCTACATCTCTTTTATTGCAAAAATCTTTGAGGAAAAATAGTATGAAGATCAAGAACCATCTTTTTTTGATTTTATTTTTTGCATTCATAGTTTTGCTAAATTTTGATTGCAAAAAATCCTCCCACCAAAAGGAAAAAATTCAACTAGAAATTGCTGAAGTCACCATCCCCGTTCAGGGCATGACCTGCGGCAGTTGTGAGCATCATATCGAGACGGAGGTCATTCGCAAGGCAGGGGTCATCGAAATCAAGGCGGATCACCAGAAGGCTATTGCCCATGTGAAGTACGATAGCAGCAAAATTTCGCTGGATCAACTGGTGGCGGCGATCAATGAGACGGGGTATAAGGCCAGTATGCCAGTTGCCAGTGATCAGTAATCAGTCTTCAGTCAGCAGTCTTCAGTCGGCAGTATGCAGGTGGCTGGGTGGTAAATTCTATTTTTGCGGATGCTTTAATACCCATTAATCCCGCTATTGGCCAACTGTCAGATTCGCTAAATTGGAATTCAGAAAAATTAATTCGCTCAAATTAGCGAAATTGGCGGTCAAGGATTTTGAATTGGAAGTCATACCCATGAAAGCATGATTACGATTCTGATGAAATGAAATCCCAACAATGTGAGGAAGGAAATGAGAAAGCTGATAATTATTGTTTTAATCTGGCTTATCGGGGCGCAATTCTCAGGGCTTGCAAGAGCGCAGGATGAAAAGATCGAAGTTGGCATTATCGAGAAATTGGGGCAATATATTCCGAAAGATGTGTTCTTTTATGACGAGCGGGGCGATTCCGTAGCGTTGAAGGATATGATCGATAAGCCGACCATCCTGTCGTTCGTCTATTTTCGTTGTCCCACCATCTGTCCCCGTATGCTGGCCGAGCTCTCGGTGTTGTTAGAAAAAATCGCTCTGGAGCCTGGCAAGGATTTTAATCTCATCACCATCAGCTTCGATCCGACGGATACGCCAGCGAGTGCGGCCGATAAAAAAATGAATTTCATGAAATCGATCCAGCGGCCACTGCCTGAAAATGCCTGGCGCTTCCTGACGGGCGACATCAACAACATCGCCCGCATCACCGAGGCCGTGGGCTATCGCTTCAAAAAAGATCGGCAGGATTTCATCCATCCCTCGGCCATCATTGCCCTATCCCCCGAAGGGAAAATTGTTCGCTACATCATGGGCTTAAGCTACCTGCCATTCGATGTGAAGATGGCCGTCATCGAAGCGGCCGAGGGACGGGTCGGCCCGACGATCAATAAAGTGTTATTGTACTGTTTCAGCTACGATCCCCAGGGACGGACGTATGCGATGAACATCACCAAGATTACGGGGACGATCATTCTGTTTCTGGTGGCTGTATTCGCCATTTTTCTGGTGGCGAAATCCCGAACTCGGGGAAATAAATAGAAGCTACTGGTTCCATCGGTTAAAGCGATGGAATCCAGTATACCACCCTTGCTAAGGTGGAATCTAAACGTTCCGAAAGTTCCAAACTTTCGGAACGCTCGAATGTTGAATGACTACCCTTGAGAAGGTTAGCAACCATCTTAAGGGTGGATTTCCGATTATCAAAAAAAAGCTTTCCGAAAGCTCCGAGCTTTCGAAAAGCTCAAATTCTAAAATAGAACAACGAGGCACTCTTTATGGCTCATGACGCAGCAATTGCTACTACCCATCCTGTTAGCTTTTTAGAGGAACGAGGTCGATTTACAGGCATCCTGTCCTGGATTTTCAGCACCGATCACAAGCGCATCGGCATTTTGTATTTGTTCTCCATGCTCGCCATGTTTTTGGTGGGCGCAACATTCGCCTTTTTGATGCGGTTGGAGCTGATCGCCCCAGGAAAAACCATTATCGAGCCGCAGACCTATAACTCGTTCTTCACCCTGCACGGCGTGATCATGATTTTCCTGTTCATCATCCCCAGCATCCCAGCAGCGTTCGGCAACTTCTTTCTGCCGATTCAGATTGGCGCCAAGGACGTGGCCTTCCCCCGATTAAATCTGTTGAGCTGGTGGCTGTACATTTCAGGAGCGGCTCTGGCCATCTATTCCCTGGTCAGTGGCGCTGCCCCAGCCGATACGGGTTGGACGTTCTATGCGCCGTACAGCATCCGCACGGGCACGAATGTCTCGCTCACGGTATTTGCGGCGTTCGTCTTAGGATTTTCATCTATTTTAACGGGCGTCAATTTCATCACCACCATCCATCGCATGCGGGCGCCTGGCATGGGCTGGTTCAAAATGCCGCTGTTCCAGTGGGCGCTCTATGCCACAGGCTGGATTCAGATCATTGCCACGCCCATCGTGGGCATCACGCTGTTGCTGGTGATTTTTGAACGGGCATTCGGCATCGGCGTGTTCGATCCCACCAAAGGCGGCGACCCGATCCTCTACCAGCACCTGTTCTGGATTTACTCGCATCCCGCTGTGTACATCATGATTTTGCCAGGCATGGGCGTGATCTCGGAGATGATCCCCGTCTTTGCCCGACGGACCATCTTCGGCTATAAATTCATCGCCTTCTCCAGTCTGGCCATTGCCTTTTTCGGGTCGCTGGTCTGGGGCCATCACATGTTCGTCAGCGGCCAAAGCTATACTGCCGATGTCGTTTTCTCGCTGCTCACCTTTCTGGTCGCCATTCCCAGCGCCATCAAGGTGTTCAACTGGGTGGCCACGTTGTACAAAGGCTCCATCGAGCTGGAATCGCCCATGTTGTTCTCGCTGGCGTTCATCTTTTTGTTCTCCATCGGCGGACTGACGGGATTGATGCAGGGAGCGCTGGCGGTCAACGTCCACATTCACGACACATCGTTCATCGTCGGCCATTTCCATTACGTGATGTTCGGCGGCACGGGCTTCGCCTTCTTCGGGGCGCTGCATTATTGGTTCCCCAAAATGTTCGGCAAAATGTACAATCGCAAGCTGGCCAAGATCGCCTGGGGCTTCATGTTCGTGGGATTCAACACGCTCTATTTTCCGCTGCTGGTGATCGGCTGGATGGGTATGCCACGACGCTATTACGATTATCTGCCCCAGTTCCACACAGGCCATTTGATCTCCACCATCGGCAGTTGGATTTTGATCACAGGCATCCTGCTGGTGCTTTACAATTTGGGCCGAGCTTTGATCAAAGGTGAAAAGGCGGGACAAAATCCCTGGGGTGGCGCCACGCTGGAATGGCAGACGTCGACACCTCCGCCGCTGGAAAATTTTGAGAAGATTCCAGAGGTGAATCGAGATCCGTATGACTTTCGGGGGATTGCTGTTCAGTAGAGATTATCGAATGAGCATACTACCAAATAAATTTGGATTCCAGGAGTGTTGGAATGTTGGCCTTATTGCATCACTCCATGACTCCAATAGTTCATTTATTCCATTAATCGGCTTCTGTAAAATTAAACTATTTCAGTCATTCCGAACGGAGCGCAGCGGAGTGAGGAATCTTTGTGTCTTACAGAATTAAATAATCAGATTCCTCGCTTCGCTCGGAATGACGGATTTTCTCAGCTTGCAGAGGTCTATCCCTTTAACGAAAAGCATCGCTATTCGCAAAACATGGAGGAGAAGCCTTCAGATGGTTGGTACAACTGAATTTGCTGTGGCAAAACATAGTGACTACACAGGCGCCAAGATCGGCATGTGGCTATTTCTGTTTACGGAATTGCTCTTGTTCGGTGGCATGTTCGTGCTGTACTCGGTCTATCGCTACAAGTACGCCCACGATTTTCACATCGCTGCTTATGAATTGAATCAGTTGATGGGCGCCATCAACACGGTTATTTTGCTCACCAGCAGCCTCACCATGGCGCTATCCATTGCGGCGCTGCAACGAGCCAATCGTAAGCTATCGAACATATTTCTGATCATCACCATCGTTTTAGGCGTGCTGTTTCTGGTCAACAAGTACTTCGAGTGGAGCGCCAAGATCGAACATGGGATTTATCCGAATTCGCCGCTATTGGCTCGTAGCTTTAATAATGGCGAAACGCTGTTCTTCGGCCTCTATTACGCCATGACGGGCTTGCATGGATTGCACGTGGTCATTGGCATTGGCATATTGACTTTTATGCTCTATTTCATCAATCGCCAGCCCACCACGCAGTTCGCCATCGAGCCAGCTCAAGTCGATGAGCTGCGGGGCTCGCAGTTGAAAATCGAGGATCGTCAGGGCCGAAAGCTGTGGGACGGCGCCACCATCGGCAACTCCGTCCGCCGCATCTCGATCACATTCAAACATTACGCCACCGACGAGACCTTTGATCGTACCAATATCACGAAACTGGAGAATTCGGGCCTGTACTGGCATCTGGTGGATATTATCTGGATATTTTTGTTTCCGTTGTTTTATTTGATTACTTGACATCCCCCTAAATCCCCCTTAAAAGGGGGAATTTTGAGGAGACCCATTCCCCGCTTTAAAGGGTATCCTATAGAGC
Organism: candidate division KSB1 bacterium; assembly: GCA_034506395.1. Taxonomy (NCBI): domain Bacteria; kingdom Pseudomonadati; species Candidatus Zhuqueibacterota bacterium. The sequence goes on from JAPDPQ010000005.1 coordinate 208,194, forward strand.
CTTCCCCCCTTTGAAGGGGGGCCAGGGGGGATGTCTGAAAATACAAATAAATTCAAAATGAATAAAATCTATAAAAACGACATTCAAATAATTATTGAAAAAGGCGATGATGGCTATTTTGTCGTTCACTGCCCAACTATAAAAGCTTGCTGGTCTCAAGGTAAAACCCAAAATGAAGCATTGAAAAACATTCAAGAAGCAATTGATTTGTATTTAAGCGAAGAACAATCAAAATCCCAAAAACTTAAATTTAGAAAATTCGATTTGGGTGAAGAAGTCCATGTAGATCGAGATGAATTGTATTCAGGGAGAGGATAGCTAGGGTTGTTTTGATTTAAAATGACATCCCCCTGAATCCCCCTTCAAAGGGGGACTTTTGAGATGACCCACTACCAGCTTTGAAGGGTATCCCATAGAGCTTTCCCCCCTTTAAAGGGGGGCCAGGGGGGATGTCTAGAAATAGAAAATTGTTATTAACTTTGAAAGCAGCAATATGCCCAGAAATCCAATCATACCCTACAATCCGAAACTAAAAACATTAGCACGAGAACTCAGAAAAAATGCGACTTATTCAGAGAAAATATTATGGAACGCTATCAGAAGAAAACAATTGGGGTATGAATTTCACAGGCAGGTACCCATTGATGAATTTATTGTTGATTTTTATTGTCATGAGCTAATGCTGGCTATAGAAATCGATGGCATTAGTCATGAAGCAGAATATGCAAAAATCAACGATAAAGAACGGCAATCAAAGATAGAAAATTTTGGAGTATCCTTTCTAAGATTTGATGATGAATTTGTAAAGGCAAATCCTGACAAAGTCATTTCGGAAATTGAAAATTGGATTAGATTAAATGCAAGGAGGACATCCCCCTAAATCCCCTGCCCTGCGGGCACTGGCTTCAAAGGGGGACTCTTAAGGAGCATTCCCCCCTTTGAAGGGGGGCCAGGGGGGATGTCTAAACAAGAAAGTAAGTTCAAAGTTAGAAAATTCCATTTGGATGATAAATTTCATACCAATCTTGAAGAATCTAAGATAGGGAGAGAGTAATTCGTTTTGCTCAGATTTAAAAAAGACATCCCCCTAAATCCCCCTTCAAAGGGGGACTTAATATCGTTCCCCCCTTCAAAGGGGGACTTTGCAAGGGGTGCTTTCCCCCCTTTGAAGGGGGGAAAGGGGGGATGTTAGAAATGAAGCGTAAAAATCAATGAATTCGGAGAACAAACCATGACCCACCACGACTCAACCCAGGAACAACATGCGGTAACCTACAGCACCTACATCCTGATCTGGTTCGCACTGATCGTCCTCACGGGACTAACCGTGGCAGTGGCTGGCACCAACCTGGGCGGACTCAGCGTATGGACGGCTATTCTCATCGCAGCGATCAAAACAACTCTCGTGCTGATGGTCTTCATGCATTTGAAATACGAGCGGCCCCTGTTTCGCTGGATGGTGCTGGTGGTGCTCGTGGCTATAACCATTTTTATCGTATTCACATTCTTTGATGTCTCTTATCGATAGGTGAAATTATGATCGTTGACACAGCGAATATCCCGCAAACCGTCAATAACGTCTTTTATTTAATCTTAGCCATTTCCGTGGTGCTGCTGCTGCTCATCACGTTTCTGATGGTCTTTTTTGTCATCAAATATCATCGCAAGCGGAACAAAGAGCCGAAGGATATCGAGGGCAATACCTGGCTGGAGATCACCTGGACGGTTATCCCCACCATTCTGGTACTGGGCATGTTCTACTACGGCTGGATCGGCTACAAAATGATGAAGGATGTGCCTAAGGATGCGATGACCATCAACGTTACGGGGCGCATGTGGTCGTGGCTATTCGAATATGAGAACGGCATCCAGAGCGACACGTTGTACGTGCCTGTGGACAAGCCGATCCGCATCAATTTGAAATCCCAGGATGTGCTGCATAGCTTTTATATCCCCGCCTTTCGGGTGAAGCATGATGTGGTGCCTGGGAATGAACAGGGATACGTCTGGTTTCAACCCAAAGAGCTGGGCACGTATGATGTCTTCTGCGCCGAGTATTGCGGCCAGCAACATGCCTATATGAAGACCAAGCTGGTGGTGCTGCCTGAAACGGATTTTCAGGCCTGGTTGAGCAAGAAAGGCGGAGCAGCTCCTGCTGCCGATTCGGTCGCCATAAAGCCCATGACAACCTCTTCCTCAGCCGAGCCAGCAAAAACCGATGCGCCCAAAGAAATTCCCCGTGGCCTGGCCTTGCTGAACGAAAAGCAATGCACCGCCTGCCACTCCCTGGACGGCTCGCTGCTGGTGGCCACGACTTTCAAGGGCATTTTCGGCAGGAAACAGATCGTGCTTACCGACGGCAAAGAACGAAGGATCACCATAGACGAGGCCTATTTCAAAAAATCGATTCTGGAACCCAACGCCGATGTTGTGAAAGGCTTCGATCCGATCATGCCCGAGACGGGAGGAATAACTGAGGGGGAGATTCGGGAGATGATGGAGTATGTTAAGGGGTTGAAGTAGATTGATGTGACCGTCACTTTAGAAGTGACGGTCACATTAAAACTCTAAATCTATCCGTCAACCGACGGAGGGACTTTGCAAGGGGCGCATTCCACCCTTTGAAGCGACCGAAGGAAGTACCCGCCAACTGGCGGGTAGGGGGTCAGGGGGGAGTTGATTTCGGCCATAGTTAGTTTTTTAGCAGGAGTGTTGTGATTAAAGACAGACTAACAACTTTTTTTGCGCTTATCAAACTCAAAATCACCACCGCCGTCGCATTGACGACAGCCGTGGGCTATGTTTTGGCGGTGGAACAATTATCGAGCCAAATTTTCATCCCGATGCTGGGTATCTGGTTATTGGCCTGCGGCTCATCGGCGTTGAACGAATTGCAGGAACGAACCATCGACGGCCTCATGCGCCGCACTCGGCAACGGCCATTGCCTGCCCATCGAATTGAAACCAGAACTGCGGTGGTTATCATCATGATTTTATCATTGGCGGGGACGCTGGTTTTATATTTTGGAACGAACCTGTTAGCGACGGTACTGGGCCTGTTCGCCCTAATCTGGTACAATGGTGTCTACACGCCGCTCAAAAGAAAGACCGCCTTTGCCGCTGTGCCAGGCGCATTGATCGGCGCCATCCCGCCCATGGTCGGCTGGGTTGCTGGCGGCGGAAATATTTTCGATCCGACCATCGTTCTCATCGCCAGCTTTTTCTTCATCTGGCAGGTGCCCCATTTCTGGCTGCTGCTCATGCTGTCGGGCGATGACTACCAGCGAGCGGGACTGCCATCATTGACCAGATTTTTTTCCATGGCCCAGATCGCCCGAATTACATTTATCTGGACACTAACGACAGCCCTGGCGGCGCTGATCATTATCAATTTCATTGGAGTGGAGTCCATAGCGATTAAAATTGCTGTTCTGATGATGGCCGCTGGCCTTGTTTGGCAGGCGAGCACAACTCTGCAGGCCAAACAGCGCCCGTGGCGATTGAGACATGCGTTTATCGGCATTAATATCTTTGCGCTATTGGTGACCCTTTTTCTGGCGATTGACAAATTGATGAATATTTAATGAGGTAATTTCCCCATGCAATTTTCCGATCAATTCACCCTGCTGGCCACACCAGCCCATCTGTCACTGGTTAAAATTTTATTGCTGATCATGTTTCTGCTCCATCTGCCGTACATCGGATTGCTCATCGGCAGTTCATTTCTTTCAGTTTGGTTCAATTTATCAGGCCGAAAGAATAAAAATCCACTGCACTCGAGCTTTGCCAGGGATCTGATCGAGCTGGCGGCGTTCAATAATAGCATCGGACTGGTGTTGGGCGCTCTCCCACTGTTGGTGATTGCGCTGATCTATTCCCAGATCCTCTACGGCGGCAATGCAGTAACCCTGCAATATCTGATTTATTCTTTCCTGCCGATCTTACTGGGATTGATCGCCGTTTACATCTATCGCTTCACGGTGCGCAGCGAAAAAATTGTTTATGTGTTGGTGGGCGCCTTGGGGGTGTTGCTATTGCTGGCGGGATATTTTGTGTTCATCGCCAGTATCGCCCGTTTTCATGATCCCGAAAAATGGGCCTTCATCAAACATCCCGTCCAGGTTTTGATCGGCTGGCACGCCATCGGCAATTATTTGGCCTTTTTGACCAGTTCCTTCGCCATCACAGGGATTGGCATCATTTTCTTTTTCTTCGCCTGGGGAAAAAAGCTCTCAACCGATACCACTGAATATGCCGCCTGGGTGAAAAAGTTCGGCCTGACCATCGGGTTGATTTTTACGCTATTGACGCCCCTGTTCATCGTTTTCAGTTTGATCAACTTGCCCGACATCGCCTATTCCTATACTGTGATTGCCATGTCGATCGTCCTTCTAATTTTGCTGGCGGTGGTAAGCAATGTACTGGCGAAGCTGCTGCAAGGGGCTTCCATCAGGCTGGGCATCTCCGCCTTCATCCTCTCGATCCTGGCCTTTTTAGTGATGATTTTGAATAGCAGTACGGCTCGAGAGAATGCCTTGCTGGAGCATAACAAATTTCTGGCGCTGGAATCCCAGGCTCGACTGGCCAAGATACTCCCCGAACGGCAAATGGAAGAAGGCGGCGGCATCACCGATTACGCCAAAGGAGAGGCGATTTACAAGCGGATTTGTTCCTCCTGCCATCGGTTTGATCAAAAAATCGTAGGGCCGCCATACGTGACGGTGTTGCCCAAATATGAAAACGACATCCAAAAATTGATCGCCTTCGTCTCCAATCCGTACAAAGTGAACCCCAACTATCCACCGATGCCGAACCAGGGGCTCAAGATTACGGAGGTCGAGGCAGTGGCGGGGTATTTGTTGAAGACGTATCAGGAGCAGTATAAGAAGTGAGTTGGGGTGTTGGGCGATTGGGAGATTGGGTAATTGGGTAACTGGGGGATTGGGTGATCGGGAAAATAGGTAATTAGTGCCTGAACGAAAACTATTGAATTTGTAGCAAAAATGTCATTCCGAACGAAGTGAGGAATCTGTTTTTTACACAAATATTGGATTTACAGATTTCTCCCTTCGGTCGAAATGACAGAATGGTGAGTTTTCGTTCAAACACTAATTAGGTAATTAGTGCGTGAACGAAAATGCTGAATTTTCTATAAAGCAGTCATTGCGAGCGGAGCGAAGCAATCTCTTAATCTTTCAAGTTTCTTAAAGATTGCTTCTCCGCCTTCGGCGGATCGCAATGACATCAGAGGCAGTAATAACTGAGTCTTCGTTCAAGCACTAATTCGATGACTTGGAAACTAAATTCTGAGTCGTTTCGATTCCCAGTTAAAAAAGATATCTTTTCTGTGGGATTCCAATTCTGTGGAAGCACGCTTTTTAGTTAGTAAATGCCCAAGGTGGCTAAGAAAGTAATCAAGAGGAGTACAGGCAGTGAAACTGAATACCAGAGCGTTACTGATTAGCGGTTATTTCGGATTTTTGATCCTGTTGGTTTTGTTATTGGGCTATCTCTGGAAAACGTATCGCAAGGCGCCCGACCAGCCCATTGCGTTCAGTCATCAGCGGCATGTTTCCTTTGTCGGCTTGCAGTGCACGCATTGCCATGCCTACGTTGAGAAGGCCGCCAAGCCAGGCATTCCCGCCGTAGCCGTGTGCATGGAATGCCACCAGAATGTAGCGACCGATCGGCCCGAGATCATCAAATTGACCAAATACTGGAACGATAAACAGCCTGTGCCCTGGAACAAAGTGCACTATCTGCCACCCCATGTCAATTTCACGCACAAACGCCATATCAAACGGGGCTTTGACTGCGCTGTCTGCCATGGCGAGGTGAAGAATATGGAAAAGATCCGCCAGGTGAAATCGCTGCGCATGGGCTGGTGTCTCACCTGTCATCGGGCAAATGGAGGATCGGAGGACTGTTGGACGTGTCATAAGTGAGGATGCAATATCATGGATCGAGGAAAATTGTTTTCAGATGTCAATAAGTACATGGCAGAAATATTCGGGAACAAACTAAAAAAGATTTTTTTATACGGCTCTTATGCAAAAAATAAGCAGACCAAGGAATCTGATATTGATTTTTTCGTGCTGGTCGATGAGACTGAAGAAGATTTGAAAAAAGTTAGATATCGAATTGCCGATGTCATGGCGGAATTATCATTAAATCACGACGTACTTGTTTCGATCACAGAGGAGACTTTGAATCGATTTATGGAATACTCTGAAATATTGCCTTTCTATCAAATTATAAAGAAGGAAGGTGTCGTGATTTATGGAAAATAGACTTTCAGATTTATCAAAATATCGCCTGGAAAAAGCGAAAGAGGATTTAGAAGCATCAGAGCTTATGCTGAAGAACGGAAAATTTTCTCAATCGATTAATCGCTCTTACTACGCCATTTTTCATGCTGTTAGAGCCCTGCTGGCACATGATAAATTCGACTCACAAAAACATTCAGGAATAATTTCTTATTTCAACCAGCATTATGTGAAGACAGGGAAAATTGAGATTGAATTTTCAAGAATGCTAACTTCGGCCTTTAAGATTAGAAGCGATAGTGACTACAAAGATTTTTATGTCGTAGCACAGGAAGATGCGGAGCTTCAATTAGAAAATGCAAAGAAATTTCTAAAAAGAATACAAGCATTTTTGGAGAGCCTTTTAGAATAGTATATCCGAAAAAGAAAATTCCAGTTCATCCTGTTCATCCAGTCAAAAATAAACTCAATCGGTTTCGGAGGAAATAAATGCAGAGAAGGGATTTTATCAAACTATTAGGCCTGGCGTCGGGCGCAGCGGTGATGGAATCTTGTGGGGCAAAAAAGGGTGCGGAAAAGCTCATCCCTCATGTCATCCCCCCAGAAGTGGAGATCATCCCCAGCGAGGCAATCTATTTCAGCACCACCTGCACGGAATGTCCCGCCCATTGCGGGGTCTCGGCCAAAGTCGTGGAGAAGCAGATCGACAACAAAAGGCTGGGCCGCTATCCGATCAAATTAGAGGGCATTCCAGGTCATCCGATCAACGATGGCAAATTGTGCCTGCGGGGACAATCGTCGCTGACACGACTGTATCACCCCGATCGCTTGCGCCAGCCCATGATGCGGGACGGGAGCGGCAAATGGACAGCGTGCACCTGGGACCAAGCCTTTGCCAGAATAGTCGAGGCACTAAAAAAATCCAGCCGCCGCCACGTCTATCTCTCCAGCCGAACCACAGGCTCGCTGTCCAATCTGATCGATACGTTCTGCCAGAAGCTGAAAATCGACCGATTGGCCGAGTTCGAGGTATTTGCCCATGCCAATCTCAGGGAAGCCAATAGCATTTTGTTCAATCGCAAAGAGATCCCTTCCTATCGGATCGAACAGGCTGATTTTTTGGTGACGCTCGGCGCCGATATCTTCGAGACCTTCGTCAGCCCCGTCAGCCATGCCGTCCAGTTTGCCCGTGCCAAACAGAAGGGCAATTTCAACTGGCTGCATCTCGAGCCGCATGTTTCGCTGACGGGCTTGCAGGCCAATGAGCGATGGGAACTGCATCCTCAGAGCGAAATCTATCTGCTGGCTTTTCTATTGAAAAATGTCAACGCCAGACAAAACATCTCGGTCGATATTTTGAGCCAGATTCCAGACGTCTCAAAAGAAGAGACGGCTGCCAAAACAGGATTGAAGCTGGAACAATTGGATCGCCTCGTTGCGGAGCTAAATGCGGCGGCCAATCCATTGCTGATCATCGGGAGCATCGCCACAGGCGGCAAATGGGGACTGGAGACAGCGGTATTGGCGGGACTCGTGCAGTGGAAGCTGGGCATGATCGGCTCGACCATCGATTTTTCGAATGCCGTCAATTATTCCAGCGTGGGCTCGTTCAAAGACCTGGCCAATTTTTCTGCTTTGATTCAGAACAGCAAAATCGGGGTGGCGTTTATTTCCAAAGTCGAGCCGATTGAGAAACATCCGTTTGGGTTTTATCTGCGAGAGAGCTTGCAATTAGCGGAGTTGGTGGTCGGCATTGGCGATTTTATGCCCTCGCTCAACGAAAAATATAACGTATTGCTCCCGCTCTCGCACTCGCTGGAATCCTGGGGTGATGCCCAGCCCAATGCAGGTCTGCTCAATGTCATTCAGCCTGTGTTGGAACCGCTGCACAACACGCTGGCCGAGGGCGACATCCTGATCAAGCTGATTCAGGCCTACTCGGGCGAAACCATTGCACCCAATTTTCAGGATTATGTGTTCACTCAATGGAAAAAGCAGTTCAGCGAAAGCCAGATCGAAGCCATGCTAACGAAAGGTTATGTTGAATTATCAAGACCCAATGCGGCACTGGTATTGAATAATAAATCGCTCAATAATTTTCTGCCGAGCCTAAAGCTGCCCAGCTCGCTGCCCGCCGCAGTGCTGCTGGCCACGCCATCGATCAAAGCGTACGACGGTCGCAGCGCCAATCTGCCGTTGATCAAAGAGATCCCCGATCCGCTGACCACGATCACCTTTGACCGATGGGTGGCGATCGACGAGAAAACCGCTCAGACCAAACGGATCAAGGACGGCGACATCGTGGCGGTCTTTTCGGGCGATAAAAAGATCGTCGAGCTGCCTGCGAAAATTCAACCCGTGCTGTCCCATAAGGTCATCATGATCCAGCGGGACATGCTGGAGACCTTTGCCCTGGCGCTGGATGAGCGGACGGGCGAAAGCCTATGTTATCTCGACGAAATTCGGCTGGAGAAGACGGAGGAGAAATTCAGGCTGTCGATCCTCTCTGGCTCGCTGTCGCAACAGGGTCGGGGCGTGATCCCGCATCCGAATCATCGGGAGCATCACCACGAGCGGCATAGCCTTTATCCCGAGCACGAGCATCCCGATTACCGCTGGGCCATGGCCATCGATCTGGACCTGTGCATCGGCTGTGGTGCCTGCGTGGCAGCGTGTTATATCGAAAACAATGTGGCCATTGTCGGCAGGGAACGACATGTTCGGGGCGGCGAGATGTCCTGGATTCGCATTGAGCCGTATTATGAAAATGGAGAAGGCGTCCACTTTTTGCCCATGCTGTGCCAGCATTGCGACTATGCGCCGTGCGAGTCGGTCTGTCCCGTTTATGCGCCATACCATACGCCAGAGGGATTGAACGCCCAGGTTTACAATCGCTGTGTGGGAACCAGGTATTGCTCCAACAATTGTCCGTACAAGGTCCGCCGTTTCAACTGGCTTACGCCGCCGAGGCCCGAGCCGATGGATAAGATGGTCAATCCCGAAATGTGGGCCCGCCCTAAAGGTGTGATGGAGAAATGTACTTTCTGTGTTCAGCGGATTCGGTTTGCCAAGGACAAGGCCAAGGACGAAAATCGCAAGGTGAGAGATGGCGAGATCATTCCCGCCTGCGCCCAGACCTGTCCGACCAATGCGATTGTGTTCGGTAATATCAAAGATAAAAATTCTCGGGTCTATCAATTGGCACATTCGGAGCGGGCATTTCGAGTTTTCGAGCAATTAGGGACGGAGCCAGCGGTGTATTATTTGCATCGGAAGCATAATGGCCTATAAACAAGTTAAGTGATTGTAAACCGTATTGGAAATTACATATGATCAAGAAAGTTGTAAATAAACGAAATCTACATAATTTCTCCTCGATCAAAGAGGATTTAGCCTACTGGCGAAGTCGTCCACCAGAGGAACGAGTCGCTGCCGTCGATTATTTAAGAAGGCAATTTTATGGAAATACAGCCAGACTTCAGAGATTTGCTCGAGTTATTCAACGCTCACAAAGTTGAATATATGGTTGTCGGGGGCTATGCGCTTGCATTTCATGGAGCGCCTCGGTTTACGGGCGACCTGGACATTTTTGTCAAGCCTTCTCCTGAAAATGCAAAGCGAATTCTATCAGCATTGGATGAATTCGGTTTCGGTTCCGTTGGCTTATCGTTGGAAGATTTGGAGTATCCCGATAAAGTCGTTCAGCTTGGATTCCCGCCAGTCAGGATAGATATCATTACCTCTATCACGGGAGTTACATGGGAAGAGGCATTCTCTAATTGTGTGGAGGGAAAGTATGGTGATGTTGTCGTTAGATATATTGGCCTTGATGATTTCATCAAAAATAAGCGTTCGATGGGCAGAAAAAAAGATCAGGCAGATTTGGAAGCACTTGGCGAAGATTAACATTTTCGATCAAATTGAATATGTAGATTATGCTGGAAAATAAAATTCGGAAAAAATAAATTGAACGGTCAAGGACTCTATGGAAACCAAACCAACAGACTTCAACCTCAAGTTAGAACAAGACGTCCTCGCTGGGATGCGCAAGCCCAGCCGAACCTATTGGCTGGCGCTGGGATTCTCGGTCGCCCTGGTCATCTTATGGGCCAGCCTGTGGGGCTATCAAATTAAAAATGGTCTGCAGGTGGTCGGCAAAAATAACCCTGTCGGCTGGGCCGTCTATCTCACCAGCTTCGTGTTCTGGGTCGGCATCGCCCACTCGGGCACGCTGATCTCAGCAGTGCTATTTCTATTTCGGGCCAAATTCCGCAACGCCTTCAACCGCACGGCCGAGGCCATGACTCTGATCGCCATTGTGGTAGCGGGACTATTTCCCATCATCCATCTGGGCCGCCCCTGGAAATTTTACTGGCTGCTCCCCTACCCCAATCAGCGGCTGTTGTGGATCAACTTCAAATCGCCGCTGGCTTGGGACGTGTTTGCGGTGAGCACCTATTTCATCGTTAGCCTCGTGTTTTTCTACGTGGGGCTGGTGCCCGACTTTGCCATCGTCCGCCGCTATTTTTCGGGCGTGAAGAAAAAAATTTATAGCATTTTCTCCCTGGGCTGGACAGGAACGCTGCGGCAATGGCTGCATTACAACAAGCTGTATCTGTTCCTGGCCGCCTTTGCCACGCCGTTGGTGATCTCGGTGCACTCGGTCGTGTCCTGGGATTTTGCCATGAGCGTGACGCCTGGCTGGCACACCACCATCTTCGCCCCCTACTTCGTGGCAGGCGCTATCTTTTCGGGCACGGCCATGGTGATGACGCTAATGATCCCGATGCGCAAAATTCTGAACCTGGAAAAATACATCACCGTCGATAAATTCGAGGGCATCGCCAAAATCCTGTTGTTCACCTCGCTCATCGTCACGTATGCCTATATTGTCGAATTTGGCATTGCCATCTACAGTGGCAATATCTTCGAGGCGTCGATTTTCAAATACCGAGCCGTGGGCGATTACTGGATCATCTACTGGATCATGATCACCTGCAATTCCATCATCCCAATGACCCTTTTCTGGCGCAAATTGCGGCGCAACCTGGCCTATCTGTTTGCAGTCTCGATCTTCGTTAATATCGGCATGTGGTGCGAGCGATTCAACATCATCGTGACTTCGCTATCGCATGAATACGAGCCATACGCCTGGGGCCTGTTTCGGCCCCAATTCACCGAGATCGGCATTTTCATCGGCAGCTTCGGCCTGTTCTTCACGGCCTTTTTGATCTTTGCCAAGCTGTTGCCCGTGCTATCCATGTCTGAATTGAAGGAGGAGAACGAATGAGCGAAAAATGGACCTTCACCGATAAACACGATTTTTTAAACAAGCTGGAGCAGCTCATTAGTTCAGGCATTTCGCCGCAGAAAATTTCGGTGGTGATGCCCTATCATGTGCATGAAGTGGAAGAATTGCTAAAATTACCGCCCAGCAAAATGCGTTTCTTTGCGCTGATCGGCGCCATGACGGGCACGGTCACTGGCTTTGCCTTCACGATTTTCACAGCGCTGCATTACAAAATTATTACCAGTGGCAAACCACTGATTTCGGTTCCGCCGTTCATCATCATCGCCTTTGCGCTGACGATCCTGTTCGGTTCGCTGATTTCGTTCGCTGGATTTCTGATCCTCTCGAAATTGCCCAGCCCGAGAAGCATTGCTGCACCAGAGGATTATGGAAATCAGTTTGTGATTGTGGTGGAGTGATGAATAGTGGAGAACTGCTATTATTTATTTTACAAAATTTCTCGTTTATGCAAATGCGATAATTTTTGGGAGCTCATCTTTTAGTTTACACGAATTCCTGAACAAAATAATATTCAAGAAGCTTGAAAAATTATAGAATTGTCGTTCCTCTCCCTTCGCAACCGAGCTGAGGGAGAGGACTTTCACAATTCACTAAAACCGAGTTCTGCTGTTTATTAATCTGCTGGTGAATCCTCTCAAAGATAGCTTTATGCTTTTTTGCGACTGCAGATCGTGATTACTACTTATCTTCTGACGAAAATGAACCGACAATCCTCATCTCATATCCTGAATAATATTCATTGACAATCTCTAAAAAATTTCTTATTTTGTAATGATGGGATGAGTTAATCAAGGTTGAAGAAAATGGGCACCACAAAACGAAAAGTTATTTGGGTTGATGACGAGATTGAGTTGCTGAAATCGCATATCATCTTTTTAGAGGAGCGGGGTTATCATATCACACCTGTTACCACTGCTGAGGATGCTCTTTCTTTGATTCAGAATGATCACTTTGATCTGGTTCTGTTGGATGAAATGCTAAATGGCATGGATGGCTTAACCGCTCTTTCAAAGATAAAAGATATCATGCCTTCGCTTCCAGTTATTATGATTACAAAAAACGAAGAAGAAATGATCATGGAGGAGGCGATCGGCAGTAAGATCGACGATTATCTTACCAAGCCTGTCAATCCATCGCAAATTTTATTATCATGCAAGAAGATTTTAGAAAGCACAAAGATTGAGAGAGAACGTCTTTCGCGCGACTATGTACAAAAATTCAATGAGGTTTCTCAGCGGGTGATGAGCCCCATGTCCCCTCAGGATTGGATCGATATTTATGTCGAATTAACCGAACTGGAGGTAGAGCTGGATCGACATGCTGAAGTAGGCTTGCGCGAGACGATGTTAGATCAGAAGCGAGCGTGCAATACGGAATTTGGCAAATTTATTGAGCGCAATTATAGAAATTGGGTAGCATCCAAAGATCGGCCAGTGCTCTCTACCGATTTGATCGCCACCTATATCGTTCCATTGCTCCAGCAGCGGAAAAATATCATTTTCATTGTAGTGGACAATCTGCGGTTGGATCAATGGCTGACGATGGAGCCGTTGATTTATCCGTATTTTCGTGTCAACAAATCTTATTACTTCTCAATTTTGCCGACGGCGACCCCCTATTCCCGGAATGCAATTTTTTCTGGTTTATTCCCTTACGAATTCAGCCAGCGCTACACTGACATTTGGACCAAAGGTATTGAGGATGAAACCAGTCAGAACCGATATGAGCATCAATTATTGACCTATCAAATCCATCGCCATCGATTTCCTGGGAATTTTGAGCCGACGATCAAATACATAAAAATTCTTGAGCAGGCTGAGGCAAATTACCTTTATAAAAATATAATGTCGCTCGCAAACGCCTCCTTGTTAGCTATCGTTGTCAATTTCATTGACTTTCTAGCCCATAGTCGGAGCGATTCTGAAGTTCTCAAGGAGATCGCCCCGGACGAGGCAGCCTTTCGATCATTGACGCGCTCATGGTTCGAACACTCAACCCTATTAAAAGTTTTGAAGCGTCTATCGAAAACAAACAATATCATCATCATTACTTCCGATCATGGAAGCATTCGCAGCAAGCGCGGGGCAAAAGTGTTGGGGGATCGCGAGACATCCACCAACTTGCGTTACAAATTTGGCCGCAATTTGAAATGCGACCCCAAGTTTGCCATCGAGGTGAAAAACCCGGTCGATTTTATGTTGCCTCAGCGGGGCATTAACACTAATTACTTAATCGCTAAAGAGGACTATTATTTTGTTTACCCAACCGATTATCACCATTATTTAAATTATTACAAAGACAGCTTTCAGCATGGCGGCATCTCGATGGAGGAGATGATTTTGCCCATCATCCGGTTGGAACAAAAATAAACTTTGATAATTCACTTTCCAATTAAGCAGAAACCAACACCTTGCACAATCGTCAGCAAAGGAGCCATTTTGTCTCTTTGAATGGAAAGGAATGCGAAGTCCATCAGTTTTGTTGAAGTGCGCATTGAATATCCAAATTAAAACACTGATATGAGCAATGATCGAATGATCGATCGCGTCTCCGATCGTGAAATTTGATCCGGCTGAGGGAAAAGACCGATAGGAAATTATGATTGTTACTTTTTTATCGAAACATGAACATGAAACGATCGAATGGGGCAAAAATTTGGGCCGATTGCTTGCACCCGGTGATGTGATTGGACTATTCGGCGATTTGGGCAGTGGCAAAACCAAAACGATTCAGGGAATTTGCCTGGGATTAGAATGCCATGACCCAGTAACCAGTCCAACATTTACGATCATTAACGAGTATCAAGGCAAATATCCCATCTACCATTTCGACCTATACCGAATAGATTCTGAACAGGAGTTGTACGACCTTGGTTACGAGGAATATTTTTATGATGAAGGCATTTGTTTGATCGAGTGGGCAGAGCGAATTCAGCCATTATTGCCCAGCGATCATCTTGAGATTCATTTAAAAAGTTTTTTTCAACCTGGCATGGATAATGTAAGAGAAATCGTCTTAAAAATCTTAGGATCAAAAATCTTAGGCAGAGATTGGCAAGTGATCCAGAGAAGATGATTGGAAATGATCATGAAAATCCTGGGCATCGATACATCGACTGATGTTTGTGCTGTCGCATTGACTGAGGATCAGCATTTGATCTCTGAGTATCGCAATTCTAACCGTCGCGCGCATGCTGAAAAGATTCTTCCAGCGATCGATTGGGTTTTGCGTGACGCAAAAATTACAATCAATGATCTTGGCGGTATTGCCGTCTCTATCGGTCCAGGTTCATTTACTGGTCTGCGAATCGGACTATCAGTCGTTAAGGGCTTGGCACTGGCCACGCATCTCCCAGTCGTGGCTGTGCCCTCGTTAGACGCTATCGCTGCTTCAGCTTTTTTTTGGCAAGGACAGATTTGTCCTCTGGTAAAATGCCAATCCAATGAAGCATACGCAGCGCTTTATCATTTTGAGAATGACATCCTTATTCGCGATTCAGATTATCAATTGGTTTTGTTGGACGCATTGGAGGAATTCATCCATCAAAAAACTTTGATCGTGAATATTGGGGCAAAAAATCTCTCAGATTCTCTTCGTGGGAGTTGGACAAACTTGGTCACATTAGCTCCAGAGCACCTTTCATTGGCAAGCGGTTATACTATTGCTCGATTGGGTTTTTATCGATTTCAAGACCAAAAATTAGAAAATATCGAGCATTTGGAGCCATTTTATCTAAAGGATTTCAAAGCTCGAAAAAAGCAAGGATTGTATTAGCTGATGCCGACGATCAAACTCGCTCCTTCGCCTAATAATTATCCATGGATAGATATTTCGAGGTTAGATTTGGCGGAGGGAATTGAGGTGCCATTATCCGATGGTAAGAAATACCATATCCGCTGGATGACTCCAGCGGATGTCCCAGTAGTGTGGAAGCTGGAGCAGGAAGTTTTCGCTTCCCCCTGGGCGATTGAAAATTTTCTCTACGAGCTGGGGAATCATGATTATAACATCTCACTGATCGCAGTGATGGATCAGCACCTGGCAGGGTATTCGGTCTCCTATCACGTCTATGATGAGCTACATATTAGTAACTTAGCTGTTGGGCCAAATTTTCGACGACGGAAAATCGGAGAGACCATCCTGGTGGTTAATCTAACAATTGCTCGGATTCGATCTATCAATCATGTTCACCTCGAAGTGCGAAGGTCCAATTTTCCTGCCATAGCTTTGTATCAGAAATATGGTTTTGAGATCGTCGGCGTTCGTAAAAACTATTACCAAAATGAACGCGAAGATGCACTGCTGATGACCAAGAAATTAACTATGGAGTAACTTATGGCTTGGTTTAAACGTGACAAATCAGGATTGATTACGCAAAAGAAAAAAGAATTGCCCGATGGGCTGTGGTTGAAATGTGAAAGTTGTAACGAGCTGGTCTATAAAAAAGAGCTCGACCGTAATTTGAGTGTTTGTGCCAAATGCGGTTACCATTTCCGAATGAAGAGCAGCCTCTATTTAAAATTACTGTTGGATGATGGTAATTTTGATGAATTCAACGCTAATATTATGTCTGTTGACGCCCTGAAATTCAAGGCGCAGAAGAAATACAGTGATCAACTGAAAGAAGCAATCAAAAAGACCGGCGTCAATGAAGCGGTGATTACTGGTTTTGGCAAGATTAATCATTATCCAGTTGTTTTAGCAGTTATGGATTTCTCTTTCATTGGGGGAAGCATGGGCTCAGTGGTCGGCGAAAAAGTCGCCCGAGCGACCAAGATCGCCATGGAGAAACAATTGCCCCTTATCATTGTTTCCGCCTCGGGTGGGGCCCGGATGATGGAAGGGGCGATGTCGTTGATGCAAATGGCTAAAACGGCAGCCTACTTAGCCCAATTGTCCGATCGTGGGTTACCATACATTTCTATTCTGACAAATCCTACCACTGGAGGTGTCAGCGCCAGTTATGCCATGTTGGGCGATGTGATTCTCGCTGAACCTGGCGCACTGATCGGGTTTGCTGGGCCCCGCGTGATTAAGCAAACCATTGGTCAGGACCTTCCCGAGGGCTTTCAAACTTCAGAGTTTCTGCTGAAGCACGGTTTTATTGATGCAATTGTTACCCGAAAAGAAATGAAGAACACACTCACTTTGCTCCTGAAATTTTTTGGATGCCGAAAAGAGGAAACCAATGAACAAGCCAATGACAATTCTGCTAACGAACGATGATGGGATTAATGCCCCAGGCTTGTATGCCTTGTTCAAAGAAATGAAAAAATACGGTAAAGTTTATATCGTTGCGCCCGATAGTGAAAAAAGCGCCGTGGGTCATGCCATTACGCTTTCAGACCCATTGCGAGTTCAGAACTACTACAAAAATGATGAGTTCTTTGGCTATGCAGTGAACGGGACTCCCGCTGATTGCGTAAAAATCGCCTACTGGGCACTCGATATTAAGCCAGACATCCTCATTTCAGGCATCAATCTCGGGTCTAACACGGGGATCAATATCATTTATTCGGGCACTGTTTCTGCGGCCACGGAAGGCATGTTTTTAAATATCCCCTCGTTCGCGATTTCTCTAACAACATTTACCAATCCCAACTTTGATATCGCTGCAAAATTTGCTGGAAGATTGACCAAAATCATTTTGAAGCATGGCCTGCCTAAAGGCACACTTCTGAATGTCAATGTTCCGGCAGTAGATAATGAGGCGGAGATCCGTGGCGTTAAAATTACCCGCCAAGGAAATGCCATGTATCGCGAAGAATTTGATAAACGCATTGACCCCCATAACCGGGTCTATTATTGGCTCACCGGCCAGAAGGTCCAATTAGAAACCGACCCCGAGGTCGATGACCGCGCCATCCTGAACAACCAGATCTCCATCACCCCAGTCCATTTCGATCTCACTGATTATGATTTCATGGAAGAATTAAAGCAATGGGATATTCGGTTTTAAATGAAAAATTAAACAGGATCGATATTGACTAGCGTCCTGATGCTTCGAATATCCTTTTCACCATCCGTTCCAAAAACTCAGTTGAACGCGATACAACACGATTGGATTATTAAAAGCACAGTAAGTACCTTGTGATTATCCGGGGCAGCTTCTTATTTGAAGCAGCGGCCCCGGATTTGATAGTTCGTGATAATTCCCAAGTCTAAAAAACCGAAATTCCACAAGCTTCACTGCAAAAGCAGCATCTTTCTTTCGAATAGTCTGCCTCCAGCTTTCAACCGGCAAATGTACACGCCGCTGGGAATTCTCTGGCCCATCCCGTGATGTGGGCTCCAAATGGCCGTATGGACACCAGCTTCTTTCATGCCTTCTTCCAAAATTGCCACTCGCTGACCCAACGAATTGAAAATCTCCAGAATGATAAAAGTTTTCTCTGGTAATTGATAAATAATGCGCGTTTCCGGGTTGAAAGGATTAGGAAAATTCTGAAAGAGTGCATAATCTTTGGGCAATTTGCTGAAATTATCAGCGTCTACACTCGTCGTCGAAACTTCAAAGCTCCCAATATTCGAAGCCGTTGATCCGACTCCATTGAAAGCCACTACTCGCCAATAATACTTTCCGCTCTGCAAAGGGAGCTTCGGCACATAGACAAAGCTGGTATCAAGAATGTAGTTATATTGATCGATCACATGGCCGAAGGTAATACCATCCGCGATACTCAATTGATACATAGGTCTTCCACCTTCAGGATCATGGCTTTTGTGCCAAAGGAATAAAATGGAATCTTCAGAGGCGGAAATGACCACTCCATTCGGTTTAATGATCGTAAACGGCTCTGGATTATCAGGTACACTCAGCACGGTTATTTTGCACGGCTTTGTATCGCTACCACCTGCGCCATCAAACACTTGCACGGTAATGGTTTCCTGCCCATGCCAGTTCGGCGGACCAAAAATGATGATTCGTCCTTTCGCATCCTCAGCTCGCCATTTAAGCATCACATTATTTTTTATCTGGAATTGGTAGTCGGTCGAATCATTATCTGGATCCGTCACTCTCGATCGGAGGTAGCTGTAGCTCCAAATCAACGTGTCATCTTCGAAAATCTGAAAATCTGGAAAAGCTGCCAGCACTGGCGGATCGTTGACTGGGAAGACGCGAAACAGCGTCAGACAACTATCAGCCAGTCCTGTTGGATCTACCGCTTTGAATTTAATAATTTCACTGCCATTCCAATCTGGATTAGGAACGAGGACAGTGGCGATCCGATTTTCGACCCTGAGGATCAGCTCTTTGTTTCCAGTAACGATCCAGGTGATCTGATCATCGCGGTGGTCAGGATCGTTCACATACGCATCCAGATGGATCGGCAAAAAACTCTGCCCCTCCAAAATTTGTTGATCTGGGATCGGCGTGACAACTGGCGGATGATTCCGGGCTTTGCTGGTAAACGTAGCGCTGGTCGTATCGGATGCTCCCAAAGGATCAGTCACTATAAACTGAATTGTTTCGCTGCCAACCCAGTTGGTGTCAGTTCGAGCAATCGATGCAATACGATTCGAGATTTTAACCGATAAATTCTTATTGTCCGCATAACTCCAACGCAGCTCTTCGTCACGATGATCCACATCAACCACAAAACTATCAAGCGATATCGGCTCAAATGCCTCGCCAACATATTTGACCTGATCTGGAATTTTCGATGCGACGGGTGGATCATTGATTGGGTGGACGATGAACAGAATGGTGGTCGTATCCGATAGACCACTAGGATCCGTAACGATCAAAGTCAGCCGCTCTTGTCCTGACCATTCTGGATCCCGAGGTCTGACATATAAAATGCGATTCGTTATTTCGCAGCTCAAATTCATCGCATTCAGGTATTGCCATTTAAGCTCGGCCACATTATGGTCTGGGTCGCTGACATGATTATCCAGATGGATCGGAGCAAAATCTTTCCCTTCATCTGTGACTTGATCTTTAATCGGTGCAATCTGCGGGGGATCATTGACATTGGTGACGGTGAAAGTGGCAGAAGTGCTGTCTTTCAACTGGCTCGGATCCATTGCGATAAAGAGAAGCGTCTCACTGCCAAACCAGTTTTCATCCAGCGGGACAATTGTGGCGACTCGGTTCGCATCAATGGATACAGATAAATTCTTGGCTCCTTCCACTTGCCAGAAAATATCCGCATCTGCATCATCTGGATCAGTGACGTAATCATCGAGGCGAATTTTCTGAAATGGAGTCCCTTCGGCGACGGTCTGGGATGGGATTGGCGAGACCACGGGTGGTTGGCTGATAATTTGAACTTTGGCAGTATCTAAACCGTAACCCTTGTCATCATCAGTGACCTTGAGCACCGCCAGATAAATACCTCCTTTTGGATAAGAAACTGGCACCGTCTGTCCAATGATCTCAAAGATGCCATCGGCGTCCAAATCCCACTCATAGGTCAATATATCCCGCTTCCCTGGATCTGTGGCGGATCCTTTCAAAATGACGGTTTCCCTGGGCATTCCCTGATACGGCCCTCCTGCATTAGCCTTCGGACTGACGTTATGAATCGTGACGTTGGCCAAACTGGTAGCAGATTTACCGCCATTATCGGTCACTCTTAATTTAGCCTGGCCACTGAAATCATCTTCATAGACATATCGGCAAATACTTGAAGTGGTAGTGGTATCGTAACTGCCGTCATTCTGCCAATCCCATTCATACTTAACGATCATGCCATCTGGGTCATAAGACTGGGAAGCGCTGAATTGGATCTGATCTCCTTCATTGCCGACATAAGGCCCTCCAGCATTCGCAATAGGAGATTGATTAGTCGGAATGGTGAGGATGCGCAGATAAACATTATAATTGGAGGGATAGACCAGGTAGAATTTTTGTCCAAATGATCGAACCAGATGCTTGTTCCTCCCTTCTGCACTGCCGCTTTTAGATACAATCTCAACTGGCGACTGCCACACCGCGCCGCTATCGTGAGACAATATAGTATACAACTTCCCCCCAGGCTGTTCTGAAAAAGCGAGCAATAGCGTTTGACCGTCATCACTGGCGGCGATCGAGCCTAACCCCATTCCGATCTTCCAATCGACCAAATAGCCCGCTGGAGTGGCTGCTTTGTCCACTAACTTTGAATTCTTGAGAAATTTAACATAACGGACCGAAGGTTGCCCATTACGACTCTCGTCTTCGGAAGCCCCATAACAGATATGGACATAGCCTGTGGAATCCACGGCTACATCTGGGCTACCATTGCGGCCAAAACATTGGGCACTATGGATGTCTCCCCATGTGGTGAATGTATTTCCTCCATCCATTGAATAGAAATAGTATACTTTGCCATTCGGATCTGGGATACCGGACACGATGTGGATTTCGTTTGGAGAACGTGTGGTTATTTCGATCCGATCGTCAGCCCGATAGACGTAAGGCAGGTTTGATCCCAATTCATGCTGCTTATCGATGGCGTTATTTTTGATCCGAAAATATTTGACTCGTCCATGAATACTGCCCTCTTCGTCAAAAATGAATCCCTGAACCACATGGGCAATGTTATTTCGATCTACATCGATGCGGACCATATAGCCGCGCCGCACATTTTGGGAGAGACGAATTTTGTTCTGCCATCCAGTAGCAGTTTTTTTGATGTAGTAAACAGAAAATGTCGGAGCACCATCTGGATCATCTCCCTCATAGACCCGATAGCAAACATGGGGATAACCATTCATATCGACGGCTACTGATGCTCCAAAATGCCACTCACCTTGATCGTTTTCTGCTCCAGGCACTTTTTCTTGGCTCATGATGGCTCCACTTGGGCTGACTTTGGTGAGCGTTACGCCATTGGTCATACTGAGAATATAGACATTGCCACTGTTCGGATCTATATCCATATCAGGGGTGTCGCCACTGGAAATCAAAATCGGATTTGACCATTGCTGACCAAAGAGCGGCAACGAAATAATCCCCAACAGCAATGCCATACTGAATCGTTTGCTAGATCTGATCATCATGACTCATAACTCCTTTCTCCCTCAAACAGGGAATAGATTGGGGGCATTATTGGTTTTGAGTGAAATGAACCTTAATTCTATCGATACCGATGTTCATTGGAAAATGATTTTCGTTTTAGACATCGAACATTTAGATCGACATCTATAATCAGATTAATCTCTTTGAATGGAACTAATGGACAATGAGATTCAACCCCATTTCAATTCCTTGGTCATCTCCAATCGAAGCCATCGAATTTTTGACTCATCTTCAGCTAGAGTCCTTTGCGTTAACTTGTGTTTGTGATCGAATTTGATTGGCAGACAAAATTATTGAATTCCTCGCACTGAATATTCATTTAAAAGCAAACTCAAAAACACCATCCCAATCCTCGGCTGGTGGATTTTGAATGAAATCCAGGCAACGCAAGGTATAGACCCGCGATGGTCCATCCGAGGGAAAATAGCGCAATATGCGACGAAATTCCTTGAGTGCTCGATTCCAGCGCCGCTGTCTGAACAGTTGCAAAGCATAATGATAGACATCGATAATCAATTCCTTCTCGATTGATGGGACGGAATGCATTCCGCGAAGCTCATAGATTCTGACGGGATGACGTTTGCCCTTGACCCGCACATAATCCAACTCGCGAACGATCGCCTGATCCTTTACTTCATTATAAGTGGATTCGCTGATAATTATCGATGTTGAATAATGTTTATTTGCTCCCTCTAACCTCGCACCTAAATTGACCTCGTCACCGATCACCGTGTAATCGAACAATTGAATAGATCCCAGATTGCCCACAATGACATTGCCAGTGTTGATGCCAATCCCTATCTGGAAATATTCGATCTCCTGAGCAGACCAATTCTTTTGTAACCGCCTCAATTCCGCGATCATGTCCAGAGCCGTCTGACAAGCCCGCAACGCATGATCAGGATAATAATAGGGCGCGCCATAAATGGCCATGATTTCGTCCCCAACAAACTTGTCCAAAGTGCCTCCATTATCAAAAATCACGTCAACCATGCTGGATAAGTATTCAGACAATCGCTGCACCACCACCTCCGGCGGATATTTTTCTGTATAAGTGGTAAATGAACGAATATCAGAAAACATCACTGTGAGCCTCTTCCGCTCCCCACCGAATTTGGGGAGCTCCCCGGTACTCAGCATGGATTCTACCACGTTTCGAGCAACATATTGCTGAAAGGTATTCCGAAATCGATTCTTCTCTTGATGCTCTTGGACAATCTTGAAAACCAGATTGACCGCATAACACAAGCTGAAATTGATAATCGGATAAACTATTGGTACCCAGCGGTTCACTTCTGAAAATAGCCAATAGCTGAGCACCAAATAACCGAAAATCGTCCCTGCTGCGCCGATCAATGCGAGGAATGGGCGCATTACCGACGTTAACAAAAATGCGATGACCGACAGGCAGACGATGATGAACAAAATCAGCCATGGATTCAGGGGACGAATGAAATCGCGGCTCAATATTGTATGCAGCGCATTGGCATGCACTTCAACCCCGGGCATTTTTCGCTTAACGCCATTTTGATTAAAATAGGGAGTATATTTGTTATCTTGCAGTTCATCAGCCGAGGCGCCGATAAAAACGATCTTGTTTTTGAATACACCTGACGATTTCCATACCTCGAAAATATCCGTGTCTTCGGCCGAGTCTGGCAGGGTATATCGCGCATCGTCAAGGACGTTGGCGAACGAATAGGTTGGGAAATGGCCAGCGGGACCCGCATAGTTGATCAACATCGCATCAGCACCGACTATGGGGATCGAATATTTGCCGACTTTCAGATTGTGATCTGCATCGCGCACAATGTCCTTTGGAGTCAATTTTTGCAAATAGCGCAAAACTTCTATTGCCAAGGGGAAATTTCGGGTATTGTTCTGGTCCTGAAATAAGCAATAACGGCGAATGAAGCCATCTTCATCCAGAAAAACATTCGCAAATCCCCAGTGAGCACCTGCGGATAGGAACTCGCTTAACGGTTTTAGGACATAGCGATTGACAACATCATTGTTGCCATATTCGGCAATCAGTTTTCCTGCGAGGATTACGCGAGGGAAATGTCGGATGACCTGCGCGAGGACAACATCATCGTTTGGATCTAAATTCGATGGTTCAGTCAGCTCAATATCCAGCACGACGAGCGCAGCGCCAGCCTGAAATAGATTGAGAATTGCTCGGGCATAAAAGGGCCGCTGAAATGGCCACTTGCTTTTGAGGCTTAAAAATGATTGATCATCAATGGTTACCAGAACGATGCCAGCATGTGTGACATTTCTATTGCCTCGTAATCGGAATCTCAGATCATAGCTCTTGAGCTCTAATAGCCGATAAACCCCAAAAAGCTGAAGCAACCCAGCGAATAGCATCGTTGCGATAACAAATATGATTCCTCCCTGCCATAGTTTTTGAACCAATTGTTTCATTGCGCAACTATGGGCAAGTTAAGTGAATTTGTTTCATCGAGCCACTTTAAAAATTGAAAGCTTGAAATTAAATATCGATTGCATTATCCAATTAGCTCCTAACCGCGCTGATTGTGATGCTCCTTGAAAATGGACGGCTATTAAATGCATAGATCAGGATTTTTTCCAAAAACTAGCATTCTCCAATCCTGCTCGAAAGTAAGATCGGAAAGGCAGAAGGATAGGGGCTTCCCTCTGCCTTTCTTTTACCTTCACCTTCCGACAGGTAATTTCATAAACCAGTTAGAAACTTAGTCAAATGATCCAATTCAATTATCGCTGATAGCGAAATTCATATCGAACCCAAAAGATTCGATCCTGAAAATGGCCTGTTATTTTATCATCAAAATCAATAAAGGACATGTCCAACAGCAGCGCATGTTGATGATTCGGGCGATATTCAGCCCCAATCGTCAGCGCATTTCGCTGGTGATCTGTATAGTCCGAGCTGATCGGTCGCGGCAGCGGATTACCCAGACTGTCTTGATCCATCGTGACGGTCCCCACGGCTGAAGTTGTATTCCAGCCAGCCTGCAAGCTGAGCCGGCGATCGAGTAGCTTATAATCTGCCGCGATACCGAACATTCGATATTTGAAATCAGACAAACCTGCACCAGCGCTGTTCTGGTTCGTTGCATAGCTGATGACGGTCGTCAGCGGGATCTGATAATTGGTTCGCCACGACAACATCTGAATGTCATTGGCCATCGTATTTCCCAAACGATTGAAACCATCCGATCGATCGGCTGTGATGTAGCTAAGGGAAATATTATGATTCACCCCCAGCAGTGGCAGATCATAAGCCACCTGCAAAGAGATGTCTCGATTTTGGTAGTTGATGGCACGAGTTGTGATCGTGGTATCCAATCCGTTATCGCGAGACAAATTTTTCCAATTGAGCATCAGTTTGGGCAAGTACTTTGCCCTCGGATACACGGAAATGCCAATATTCATTCCCGACAGTTCGGTAGGAGCTGTGGAAGGCTCGCCGTCATCTTGATAAGAGCGTCCCTCTTGATATTTCTCATAGCCCAAATTGAGAAAAACCTGATTCCGATAGAGGCGAATGCGATCGTAAATCGAAAAGCCCTGGATATCTTTTCGGATATAATTATTGGCCAAGGCATAGAACTCGGCACCAACCGATTTATAAACCGCATAAATGTTTTGACCAAAATAATTGAATTTAAAACTGGCCTGATATGCTAATGAAGTTAGCTGCGACGGATCTAATGGAATCAATGAAGTATTGAGCACAAAATATTGCTCAAATTGGGATGGATCGAATGGGATCTCTCCGAAGGCAGAATCCAAGTCTGCCTGAGACATGGCACCTTCGGAAATGTCATTGGCAAGCAAGCTGAACGCAGCACTGGCTTTGAGCTCGATGCGATGATTGTCAAACGCCAGCAGCAGATCCGGGCCGAAAACGATATTATCCTTCGGTTGGGTCGAATATCGGACGGATTGAGGGTCATCCTTGACCTTGACCAAGTTCAGCCCCAATTGAAAATACTTGCCCCCACCGAAACTGGGCCGAATAGCCAGCACCCTCCGATCATAAGTCCCATAACGGTAAATGCCAGTTGTCGAGCGCACGGTATCCCCGCTCACCGGATGGATCCATCGCGTGGAGTCGCTTGCGATGGCGATCATCGGCTGACCTTCGATCGGCCGCTCAAGTTGGCCCTGGGCAAACTCCACATTCAAAAGTCCCAGCTTCAAATAGGCTTCGATCCCACGAACACGGCTGCCCCAGAGCATTAGCTCATTGAACCGAGGCGTGGTATCCCCAAATTTTACACCGATCCAGGGAGTCCCAGCCTCAAGGAGCAATCGGTTTCTGGGCTGAAATCTTGGATTCTCTCGGGAGGTATAATAGACCATTCCCCGATACTCAATTGGACCGAATTTGCCCTGAATATTACCCCCAATATTCTGATTGGACAGGGTACTATCGCTAATATGCTCGTTTTTCCATTCAGCGTAGATCCGACCGCTAAAGTTTGAACGCTGCTTTCGATTTTGGAATGGGTCTCTCGTTGAGTAAACAGAAAACTGCCATTCTTTACTATCCAGCGGTTTGCCCTTCTTATCTTTTGTCGTGATCTTCACCCGATGAATTCCAGCGCCCAAATTTTTGGGTACAAAGGAAACGATATTCGAGGTGATTTCAGCAAGGCTGGTGACTGGCTGATCATCCAAGTAAATTCTAACAGATTTCAGACTCAACATTTTTGTATTTCCAACAAACGATGCCGCAATGACCACTTCATTACTGGCAAGTGTCTCATTTGGTTCGGGACTGAGAATGATGATTTGAAACTCATCGCTCCTAGTTGGCGAAGCGTCAGGAGGTTTCTGGGATTTGGGAATGGTTTCTTTAGTCGGCTGCTGACCAATAGAAGTTACCTTCGGATTAACAATAATCTCGTAAGGGGCATAATAAGGATTGGACGCCGGGCTGGTAACCATCGCTTGATTGCGCAACACTGCCATAATGAAGTATTCGATCGCGGGCGACTTCACTTCGGAGCCGGGGATCTCACCGAAAAAACCGTTGGCTTGCTCAACCATCTCCTCATGCTGAAAATTGGACTGGCCTTTCTGTCGATAATAGAGCCGAAAGTATTGAACTTGAATATTTGGGTCTTCCAGCCGCGCCTCAATCCTCACAGCCTCCCCTTCAACCGCTGTCTTCTCTGGAAAATGGACGATCCCCCTCACACTCTGTGCCTGCGCTACCTGAAGTGGACCGTATCCTCCCAAAAATATGATGAAATTGACAAAAATAATCAAACAGAACTGCCCGCTTCCGACTTTCATAATCTCTCCAAGAACCCATTAATGATAGATCAGTTTCAGATGCTTTTTATTGCCATTGCTGTCCTGAAACTCGAACAACAGCTCGTTTCCATCCCGATTTTCTTTCGCCCAATTTAATACAGAATTGGGATCAGTATTGAATGCAACTGGAGCACCATTTTTGGTCAATTTTCCGGTTTGTCCCGCCTGAATCAAAATTTCACCCAATTTGTTCAGCAGTTGCACAATCCCTTCCACGACGATGATCTGTGTATTCCCCTCTGCATCAACAATTCCATAAAATTCGGTTCCTTTCACCGCTGCCACGCCCGAAGGCGTCTCCACGAGCAATTTACTCTGTTGATTCGTGGCTTTGACCCAAAATTCTCCAAGGGTGCAAATGATTCGTTTGGAGATGGACTGTTCGATTCGCTTTCCCCGAATCGCCAATGAAGAATTGTCCCGCACCTTGATCAGGCTTTTGTCATCTGTGAACATCACCGCAGCCAGTGAATTTTCGGCTGTCTTTAACATGTCCCCAGAATCAAGTCGCGTTCCGACCCGGCCATCGCGCCAGTCCTTGCTTTTTTCTTTCCGCAACTTCACCTCGCCTTTTGATTTCAAAATAATGGCAATATCCTTGCTGGTCTGCGTCCAACCAGGCGCAGTCCAACCGATGATGAATAGCCCGATAATCAAAATGAAATAATTCAAATACCTCATTGTGGTCACGTCCCTGTTGCAGTTCAAAAATTCGAATGATCTCTAAAAAATTTGTCGCGCTAATTACGTCAAAAAACAAACGCGCAACCGAATACCCATCGCAGCCTAAATAAAAAAATCCGTTTAAAACCTTGAATTGGCTGTTCCTCGAGAAAGATTGTTTCTGCAGACCAAAACCAGCTATTCGATCGCTACTCGTTCGATGACAATTTTATTATTCAGGATCTGCTGCAGAATTGCCATCAATTCCTCTTGTGGTAGGTTTTGTCCATTTTTCAGCATTACACCGGTAAAACTATAACCGTCAAGATCGCCGCCATTTCCGAACAACGCTGCTAACCTGGAATCCCCAAGGATCGATAATAGCAAACCGAGCAACTGTTGATGCTGCATCGTCCCGGCGCCATTTGCCAAATCGGCGATTTTAAATCCCCAGATTTCGCTCTCCAGTTCTACAGGGCCGCTGGTCGATTCTGTGATGGCGACGATTTGCCAATAATATGTTTTTCCGGGTTCCAATGGCCATGTGCCAGAAGCCGGGTATTGAAAAAATGTTCGCCGATCAATCAATTGCTGCAATCTCGGCTCATTATTCATGACATCTTGAGGGGAATTGTTAAAAGGAAGCTTTTCACATACCGTGAGACGAAATCGTTCCGCCGTGGAATGCCATTGAAAGAACGGTAACGTTGTGTATAAATCCATTAATTCGCCACCTTCCACTGGCTGTCCTGGCGAGATCAAATCTAGGGTCGTCGAAATCTGAATCCGAATGATCTCTTCATCGAATATCGCGCGTTGGGCAATGCTATTTTTCTCATATTCCACTTCGACAAAAAAGTGATACTCTCCCGAAGGTAATTTCCCCTGCGCTAATATGGTATTCAGCAGATCGTCTGCTGCATCCCCAATATCGTAATTTTCAATCGAATATTGTTGGCCTTCCCTCAAAATGTTTTGACTGGTCAAATAGATCTGACCTGGAAATGGGGCAATGCTAAATGGATCAGTTCTTCCATCGATCAAAGTTTCGTTATCGCGTCGTATGCCAAAACGAAGCACCAATTGCTTGGGTACAGCGAAATAATTTTTAATCGTAATCGCGAACAAAAGCGGCGCCTGATTCAGATTGGTCAAATTCAAATCGTTTAAAAAGAAAATGCCATTATCGGGAATAAACAGTTCCAGATCGACTGTGACTGTATCCGATTGAGCTGACGTCGACGAGGGAATTAGAGTCATGAACAAAAAGACGATCGGTATCCAACAGCGCAATTTAATTATCATAATTTCACCTTTTGCTTATTCAAGGATAAATGATTATTGTCAAATTGTTAACTCTATCCAGTCTGCAAGGTAAATGCCAATAGCATGATAGATTGCGGTTGTTAGGATAATTTAATTAGGTCTGTATATTTTAAGCGCTCAGATGAATGGGAGATAATCGAATGAAAAATTGGGGATATACAACTTGCTAATTCATGAGTTGATTGGCAAATTTGTAAGCTGGTTTGCTGGAGCAAACATCTCCTTTGATAACCAAGTTTGTTATAACCTGATGCATTGTTTCACCTGAACACAAGAAATTTTGAATCAAAATGAACTGACCTGCGTATAGAACCCTGAGCAAAAAATTCTGATCCGTAGCTTGAAAATGGTGTATTAGCTGGGCGAAAAAACAGAATCTTTGCACCGACCATAGTAAGCCATCTGTAATTTGCAACGTAGGAAATGGGCATCATTCTGATAATTTATGAGAAATTTGATAAAAGAGCTTTATGACAAAACCCTGATCAATCATCATGCAGACGATCTCGACCAATCTCGGCCCGAGAGGACATTTCATTTTAAAATACGGAGTGTCACTGATCAGATCACCAAAACTATTCAGCAGTTCGATGCTTTGCTCGAAAATCATCATTGTTGCTCCGCTCGAACCAAAGGGGAGCTATCCACCGCCCTTTCTGAAGCACTGGCCAATGCGATCGTTCATGGCAACAAAATTAACCCCGAGCTATTCGTAGATTTGAAAATCCAATTCTTTTCAGATCAAATTATTTTATCGGTCAAGGATAAAGGCGATGGCTTCGACTATCAGCAGCTCCCTGACCCATTGAGTCCAGAGAACATCAAAAAGCCCAGCGGCCGCGGTGTGTACTTAATGTCCATGTTAGTGGATAAGGTCAATTTTCGGCAGCATGAAGATGGGATGGAGGTAGAATTAGTCAAATATCTCACCGATAAAGATAAATAGCAGGCGCGGGATTCGGCATTTTTTTCGATCCGAAATCATCTTTAAGAGGATCACGATTTATCAGCAAGCGAATCAAGATATACAGAACCCTAATCTATTGCACTCGATTTCAAATTTAGCTTCAAAATATGTTCGGAGCTTGCGACATCTGTTGCAAGCGGAATTTGAAACAGTCTTTATGCTCATAAGGCGAGGCAATGTTGATTTCATCTTGTATCCAACTTTTTGCTGCTTGTGAAGATCCGCGTTGCAAAATCGTTGACTTGAGCTCGGGCTCCAGCCGGAATCGATACTCCCACCGCGCCCATTTTTGTGCTGTTATCATTCAACGATTGCCATTATCAGTTTTTGTCCATTTCAATTTCTGATTGGTCGATTTTCATCAGTGTCTCATGATAAAGAAAATTTTTTAACAGTTAAAGGCTCCCTGATTTAATCAATCCCTCGTTTCTTTGGCAGACCAACAGTGTCCTCCAAATTATGCTTGCATTAACATCATCGCTGGTTGCAAATATGAGAAAATCACAATCACCACTCCCAGGGCTGCTGGATTTGCATGTGCGAAATTTAGCTGCTGGCAATTTCTTCATTTTGGATAATTTTCATCGATTCCTGAATAAGCTCATTTGGTAATGATCGCTGAACAAAAATCCGCATTATTAGGAAACTCGAATGTCCTCTGCGGCGTTAATTGGACTTCATTCAAAGAGATGTTTTGATTGCAAGTTTGCCGAATAATTGATATATTGGATGAAAACAATTTTCGGAGGGACTGCAAATGCCAGCTAAAAAGAACGAGCGTTACTATTTGGGAATCGATGTCGGTTCGGTGTCTCTGGGTTATGCGGTATTAGATCAAGATCGGCAAATTCACCAAAGCGGCTATCTGTTCCATCGGGGAAATATTTATGCTGCGTTGGAGTCCTGTCTCGCACAGCTTGACTTGAGCAACATTTGCCAGATCGCCTTTAATCACCGAGCGGTGGATTTCTTTGCCAATGGGTTGGGAGTGAACGATCAGGTGGCTGTCATTGAGGGGGTGAAATTTTTGGTCAACGATGTGGGCAGTATTTTCACCGTTGGCGGCGAGACCTTTGGGCTGATTTTGCTGGATGAGCAGGGGCATTATCAGAAATTTATTTCTAATTCTTCCTGCGCGGCTGGCACAGGAGCGTTTTTGGATCAGCAGGCAGGACGGTTGGGGCTTTCGGGCAGTGCGGAGCTAAGTCAGTTGGCAGAGACTTTCTCGGGCGAACCACCGAAAATCGCAACTCGCTGTGCCGTATTTGCCAAAACCGATCTCATTCATTGTCAACAACAAGGATATTCGGTCTCCGCGATCGCGGCTGGATTGTGCAAAGGCCTCGCCCACAACATCACAGACACCCTTATCAAAGGGATCGAATTGCGCTCGCCAGTGGTCGTTGTCGGCGGCGTGGCAAAAAACAAAAAAGTAATCGAATATATCTCAGAAATTATCGGTCGACCGATTTCGATTCCAGAACATGCCGAGCTGGCTGGAGCGATCGGCTGTGCGCTGACTGCTCAGCAAAAACAGCGTCAAGATTCTGAATGTTCTGGTTTCGCTGAGCATCCCAACATCATTTTAAAGCAACAGTCTCAAGAAAAGCATTACTTTTTCCCACCTTTGAAATCTGAGCTATCGGTCTTTCCCAATTTTGATGACCATTCGCATTATCTATCGGATAGTGTCGAGGTGGATATTTATCATCTTCCAAACCAATCCGGGGTGGTTCCAATTTTTATGGGCATTGACATCGGCTCAACCAGCACCAAGGCCATTGTTATGCACGCACAAGAAGAGGAGCACAACATACTGCTTGGCTTATACACTCGGACCATGGGACAGCCCATCAAAGCCACCCAGGCGTTGCTGCGCGCGCTCCGAGAGATTGAACAGAAATATGATATCCAATTTGAATTTTGTGGCGTAGGTACTACGGGCTCAGGCCGAAAGTTTATTGCTAAGGTGCTAAATGCGGACTTGGTCATTGATGAAATTACAGCCCATGCCCGTGCGGCTTATGCCCTTAATCCTCAGGTCGATACCATCATCGAAATTGGGGGGCAGGATTCCAAATTCACAGTGTTGAAAAATGGCCAGGTCACTTTCTCGGTGATGAATTACGTCTGCGCCGCGGGCACCGGCAGCTTCATCGAGGAACAAGCGAAAAGACTCAATGTACCGCTCAGCGACTATTCGAAACTGGCTGTTGGAACAGCTTCACCGCTCACCAGCGATCGATGCACCGTATTCATGGAGCGCGATTTGAACCATTTGATGAGCCAAGGCTATTCCAAATCCGAGCTATTAGCCGCCGTATTGCATTCGGTTCGGGACAATTATCTCTCCAAAGTGGCCCATTTGAACAAAATTGGTAACGTCATCTGTTTTCAGGGTGCGACCGCCAAAAATCATGCCCTGGTCATGGCCTTCGAGCAAAAACTGAAGAAGCCGATTTTCGTATCGAAATACTGCCATTTGACTGGAGCATTAGGCGTCTGTTTGATCATGAAAGAGGAGCTCAAATCTAATGGTTCAGCTTTGACCCCAAAAAGCTCCCCCGAATCCAATTCAACACTGGAAATGCGCTCTGAACAGCTTCCTCAACAAGCATTGGCGCAAGCTCCGGTCCAGGCGAATTTTGAGAGGCGAGTGGCAGATGTTCAAGTCGCTTCCCAGTGCCTTCCGAAATCGAAATTCCGCGGCATCGAATTTTATAAAGAATCCCCAGAAGTGATTAATGAAATCTGCGATGGCTGTAAGAACCATTGCAAGTTGGTGCGCATTCACATGGCCGATGAGGACATTGTATGGGGCTATCTGTGCGGTCGCGATGAGTCCAGTGATGGATTTATTCCCCGTCAGAAATCCCGATTTGATCTATTGAGCCAACGTCGGCGCATTTTAAACCCAGCACCCGCATTGCGCCAGCTCAATCCCGAAATAGCGGAAAAGAAATTGACCAATCTCTTGGAGGAATTAAAGAGAATTAATCTCTCGGATTCGCTGGAAAAAATTAAACAAATCGATCTGGATTTATTGCAAGACAAGCTGAAAGATCTGAATTTGAATGCTTTGCTGGACAAGTTGAAACAGCTCAATTTGAATATCCCATTGGGTAAATTAAAGCAATTGATCGATCTCAACCTGCTTTCATTGCGGCATCGGATCTTTACGCTTCAGCAAGAGGATATTCAGCCGACCAAGGCCAAAAATGAGATCACCATCGGCATTCCGAATACGCTTTATGTGATTGAATATGCCCCGTTCTGGGAATTATTCTTTAAAAAATTGGGCTACACGGTCAAATTATCCATGGCTCGCTCTGAATTTTTGGAGAATGGGAAAGAGATTGCTGGGGCGGAGTTCTGCGCGCCGTTATGTTACTGGCACGGCCACGTCAAACAGCTCAGTGAGTCCGTGGATTATCTATTTCTGCCGCACAGCTTCGAGGGTGGCGATCCCAGCAATCCAAAGTTCTATTGCTACTATTCCAACTACGCCGTTGCGCTGGTACAAAATATTGAAGCGCTGCAATTGAAAGATCGCTGCATTGCGCCCATCATCGATTTTTCGCGACCAGCGATCTATAACGTCCAGCAGCTTTACGAAAGCCTTCCCGCAGCGCTGAAATTGATTCAGACACCCACTGAAATTCAAAAAGCTTACACGGAAGCATGGCAATGGTTTACAGAACAGCGGAGGCAATTGATCGAACTCTATCGGCGACAACGACATTGGTTCGATGACATCTCGGTGGTGCTGTTGGGACGACCCTATTTGACCCTCGATGCGGTAATGAGCAAGAACATCCCCCAGAAATTCGCTGACATGGGCATCAGCGCGTTTTTCCAGGACATGCTACCTTTGGCCGAGTTGCAGCCCAGCCCAATCACTCGAGATTATTTGAACTGGAATCACTGGAAATTTGCCTCGGATATTCTAAAAGCGGCCGAATACGCATGCCAGCAACCCGGGCTCTATCCAGTGATCCTGACTGCCTTCAAATGCTCCCCAGACTCATTTGTTTTGAGCTATTTAAAAGAGATCATGGATTATCATCAGAAGCCATATCTTGTGTTACAGTTAGATGAGCATGGCTCGGATGTCGGCTACGAGACGCGGATCGAAGCGGCGGTTCGGTCATTCCGAAACCACTATCGCCAAGGTGGCACGGCCCCTCATCCCAAAGCATCCAGCAGCATTCTGCTCACCATTTATAAAGGGGGAACGATCCTTATCCCCAACTTCGATTCGTTGAGTTGTAGCCTCATCGCTGCTGCGTTTGAGCACGCTGGATATGACGCCCGGATGATCGAAGAGACCCCGACCAGTGTGGTCTCCAGCTTGCGATTGAATGATGGACAATGCTTGCCGGTGAGCGCCATTGCTTCTGCCGCGGTTGAAACAATTGAGAAATATCGACTCCAGCCTGAAAAAACGGCCATTTTCCTCAATGCGCTGTCGCGACTGGCCTGCAATTTTCCTCAGTACCCATTAATGGCGAAGAAATTGCTGGAACAATATGGGCACGGATTCGAAAAGGTCCAGGTCTTCGCTACGGAATTTGAGATGCGCGGCATGCCATTCGAGTTGATTTATGATGTATATTGCAGCTATCTCCTCGGTGGACTGTTGCGCAAGATCGCCTGCAAAATCCGTCCCTACGAAATCATTCTCGGACAGACGGATCAATTGATCGAGCAAGGCCGGCAAAAGCTGTATCAATGTATTCAACATGGCGAATCCAAAGAAGCAGTATTTCGGGAAATTGTCGCACAATTGGCGGCTGTTCCAGTCAGCGAAAACTATGGCACGCGGCCCAAAGTGAGCATCATCGGAGACCTATATGTCCGAGACAACGATGTATTCAACCAGCAATTGATCAAACAATTAGAAAGTTACGGCGCTGAGGTCGTCACGACTCCATTCACCTATATTTTGCGCATGCAGGCCGTGAAGCACAATTACAATCTCAAAGAAGAAAAACAATATCTGGCTTTGCTGCGGGATAAATTGCTGGTGGAGGTGCTGGAAAAATTTGAAAAACGGTTTTTCCAGATCGCCAACGAAATTTTTCAAGAGGAGTTCCCAACATTTGACGATTCGATTTTCGAAAACCTCATCCGATACAATTTATCGCTACGCCATGGCGGCGAAACCGCTCAGAATGTGATGAAGATCTTCAGCCTCTTGAACCATTACCCAGACCTGAAGCTGTTCATCCATATCAATCCGATCTTCTGTTGTCCAGGATTAGTGAGCGAATCGTTGTTTAAAAAGATCGAAAAAGATATTGGAATTCCCATCGTTTCCATCATCTACGACGGGACTGCCACGCGCCGCAACGACGTGCTAGCGCCGTACTTGCATTATATCACTCAACGACTGGGAGTGATGAAAGAGCTGCCTCTCCAAACTTCCAAAGTTTAGCTGCCTTTGCCAGATTTCGAGCGTTCCTAAACCTCCCAGGTTTAGGAACGCTGGCTTCAAAACATTTACCGAACTAACACCATCTTCCTCACCTGCCGAAACTCCCCGGCGCTGATGGCATAAAAATACACGTCCG